>NZ_JBSGJD010000142.1:0-24899 GCF_053605405.1 Amycolatopsis sp. NPDC003861 | reverse complement strand
AAGGCCACCTCCCGCGGGAGGTGGCCTTCGTCGTACCCCGGATCGATCTCGGATCCAGCCCGCCGCATCGGCCCAGCGCCAGCGCCCCAATGTGGCGTTGGGTGCGTTGGATGCACCGAACGCCACATTGGGTGCGTTGGACGCACCGAACGCCACATTGGGGCGTTAGTCCTCCACGCCGATCGAGAAGGCTGATTCCGTGTCGGCGCGGCTGTAGGAGCGGAACGCGATGTGCGTGACGGTGTTCAGCACGCCGGGCACCTTCCCGATCTTGCCGGGGATCAGGTCGGCCAGCCCTTCGTGCGTGGGCACCTGCACGGTGGCGATGAGGTCGACGTCCCCGGCGCACGAGTAGACCTCGCCGACACCCTCGATGTCGGCGATCGCCTGCGCCGCGTCCGGGATGGCGTCCGCCTCTGCCTGGATCAACACGATCGCGGTGATCACCTGGGTCCTCCAAGACTCGTCTGCGGGTGTCGCTCGCGATCCTAGCTACGCCGCGGCGTGGGCCAGCCAGTGCGCGGCGAGTGCTGCGTCGCCGGTGACGGTGACGCGGTCCAGGGGCAGGCGGCGGTAGAGCACGAGCAGGAGGTCGGTGACCGGGCCGGTCAGCGTGACGTCCGCGGGTTGGCTGTCCCGGGTCCACCGGACGCCCTCGGGGGTGCGGGTGATCAGCCAGCCGGGGCCGTCGCCGGGGTCGGCGTGGAGGGTCTGGCCGGTGCCGCGGAGCTCGGCGAAGGCCGGGTTGAGGCTCGCCGTGACGGGGTCGGACAGCACGTCCAGCCACTCGCTGATCGCGTCGGAGGCGAGGTCCGGGGCCACGGTGAAGCCCCGGCCGGCGGCCAGGGCCGCGTCGGCATGGTGGACGGTGGTGTCGTGCAGCATCCGGCGCAGCCAGAACCGGGCCGGCTGCGGGCCGAAGAAGGTCCACACCGGAGCGTCCCCGGCGGCCCGCACGGCGTCTTCGAGGTCCTCGGCGCCTTGGTGCAGCCAGGCGGACCACTCGTCCGGGGAGCCGGGGTCGGCGTCGAAGGGGTCGGGCACCGGCGAGGGGCCGTCCCGGACGATGCCGGCGGCCCAGCGGTGGGCCTGGCCGAGGTGGCCGACGAGCACCCGCAGCGGCCACTCCGGGCAGGTGGGCACGGTCCGGTCCGGATCGGCGTTCGCGACGGCGTCGGCGAACCCGGCGGTGTGGTGGCGGAGCCCTGCGGCGAGTCTGGCGTTGTCCATGGCCGTACCGTAGGAATTCCACCCGGCTGGAGGTTCGACGGAAGGTGACCGGAGACACACTCGGCATCGGCGAGCTGGCGCACCGGACGGGCGTGCCCGTCCGCACGATCCGGTTCTACTGTGACGAGGGCGTGCTGGAGCCGGTCCGCAGCGCGGGCGGCCACCGCCGGTTCGACAGCGCGGCGATCGACCGGCTGACGCTGGTGCGCAGGCTGCGCGGGCTCGGGCTGGGCCTGCGCCCGATCACGGACGTCCTGGCCGGCCGCAGGTCCCTCGACGAGGCGGTGGCGGCCGAGAGGACGGCCCTCGACCGCGAGCTGGCCACGCTGAGCTGGCGGCGTTCGGTGCTCCGCGCGGTCGCGGAGGCGCCACCGGCCGACCGCACGGCCCGCTTGGAGCTCCTGTCGGCGGTCCAGGACGGCTACGCGGCACGCGAGACGCTGATCCGCCTGTGGCGCCCGATGACGACGGGCCCGATTCCCCCGGACACGGCCCGGATGTTCTTGGAGATGAGTGCCCCGGAGCCGCCATCGGAGCCCTCGACGGCCCAGGTGGTGGCATACGCCTCGCTGGTGGTGCTGGCGGCGGACGTCCGGTTGGCGTCTTCGCTGGCGGAGAGCACTTTGGCGGGCCACGACCGGATCGCGGACCTGGAGGCGTTGCACGCCGAGGTGGGGGAGGCGTGCGTCGCGGCGGGGGCCTTGGTGGCGGCGGGGGCCAGGCCGGCACCGGGACCGGAGCTGGACCGTTTCGTGGCGGCCCACGCGGCGGCGGTGGGGAAGGCGGACAGCCCGGCCTTCCGCAGGTCCCTGAACCACCGGACGGCCCCGGACCGCAATCCGCGCCTGCGCCGGTACTGGCACCTGGCCGGGGAGGTCACGGGGGAGGTTTCGATGGGCCTCGCCCACACCTGGCTCCTGGACGCGCTCAACGCCTCAGCCGCCTGATCCGCCCAGCCGGCCCCTCTCCTGCGTGTCGACCCTTGAGTCACGCGTGTCGACCCCCGATCACGTGTGTCGACCCCGGTCACGCGGGCCGATTCCCGCCCGGCCCGGTCAGTGGACGCGTTCCAGCGAGTGCGCGTCCGCGACCAGGTCCAGCCACCCGCGCCAGCCTGCGACCGCCGTCGGTTCGGCCCACGGGCGGGTCGTCCGCACCAGCCGTACCCCCGGGCGCGCCAGCCACCGCAGCAGCACGCCCACCTCCTCCGGCGGTGCTCCGTGCAGCGGCCCCGGCTCCGGCAGGACCGTCTCCGCCGATGCCACCAGCGCCTCCACCACCGGCATCGGCGGCACCCCGCGCCGCGCCACGCCCGCCGAGGCCAGGCGGCCGTAGCGGATCACCGTCAGCTCCCAGCCGCCGGCGCCGTCCGGGGCCGCCGCGATCAGCTCGCCGATCGAGGCCAGCGAGGCCTGCCGGTGCGCCCGGCCCAGTGCGCGGATCAGCCCTGCCAGCTCGTCGCGGTGGCGGGCCGCCTGCTCGTAGTGCCGGCCCGCCGCCAGGCGCTCCACGTGGGCCGCCGCCGTGTGCAGGGCACCTCCGTCCACGCCCGCGATCAGGCCCGATACCGACTCGACCGCCGGGCCGTAGGCCTCCACGCTCTGGCGGCCCGCGCACGGTGCCCCGCAGCGGCCCAGCTCCGCCAGCACGCACGGGGTCCCGTTCGCCGACCGCGGCGAGATCCGCTGGGTACACGTTCGCAGGCCCGACGCCCCGGCCAGGGTGTCCGCCGTCGTGCGGGCGTCCGCCTGGTTGCGGAACGGGCCCAGCACCCCCGGCCGCGGCAGGCGGACCACCGACAGCCTCGGGAACGCCTCGTCCGTCAAGCCGATCCACCAGCCCTGGTGCCGGTTCTTCGACCGCCGGTTGTACGCGGGCCGGTGCGCCGCGATCAGCCTGAGCTCGCGCACCTCCGCCTCCAGCGCGTGCGCGCACACCACGTGGTCGACGCGCTCGGCCAGCGCGACCATCTCCCGGATCCGGCTGCGGTTCTCCGAGCCCGTGAAGTACGACCGCACCCGCCGTCGCAGGTCCTTCGCCGTGCCGACGTACAGGACCTCGTCCTTCGGCCCCTTGAACAGGTAGACGCCCGGGGCCGACGGCAGGTCCGCCGCCAGGTGCCGCTTCGCCCGCTGGGCGACGGTCACCTCCGGCAGGTACCCCATCAGCTCCTCGAGCGAGTGGACGCCCAGGTTGCCCACCCGCTCCAGCAGCCCGTGCAGGACGTCGACCGTCGCCCGCGCGTCGTCCAGGGCGCGGTGCGTCGGGCGGGTCCTCGCCCCGAACAGCAGCGCCAGCGCCGTCAGGTTGTACCGCCCGACCTCGTCCCGCGGCACCACCCGCCGGGCCAGCCGGACCGTGCACACCACCGTCAGCTTCGGCCACACGTACCCGTGCCCCTCGCACGCCGCCCGCATGTGGGACGTGTCGAAGCCGGAGTTGTGCGCCACCAGCACCGCGCCCCCGATGAACTCCAGGAACGCCGGCAGCACCTCCTCGATCGGCGGCGCGTCGTAGACCATGGCCTGCGTGATCCCGGTCAGTGAGACGATCTGGGGCGGGATCGGCGTGCCCGGGTTCACCAGCGTGGCGAATTCGCCCAGCACCTCACCCCCGCGCACCTTCACCGCGCCGATCTCGGTGATCCCCGACGGCCCCGGCGGCGCCCCGGTCGTTTCGAGGTCGAAGACGACGAAGGTGGTGTCCCGCAAGGGAGTTCCGAGCTCGTCGAACGCGAGCTGAGCCTGGACCGAACGCATGGGCCGGACTTTAAGGGCGACCACCGACAGTTTCCGCGCGCCGCCGGTCCGTGTGGTGCGCGGCGCGGGATGCGGAGGCGGGGCCTACCCTGGACCAATGCACCCGCAGCCGCTCGTGCCGGAGCCGCCCGGGGACCCCGTCGGTCCCTCGGGCGTCGCGTCGCGCCCCGAGCCGGCCGAAGAGCCCGCTGACCAGGCCGGACACCCCGATCCCGCGACCTGGCCGGCGCTGCCCGAACCGGTGCGCGACCGCATCGCCGAGCTCGCCGCGGCCGCCGTCGCCAAACTGCCCGCCACCGACGTGCCCCGCCAGCTGCGGCCGGTCGCGAAGTTCGCGCCGGCCAAGCGCGCCAAGCTCGGCGGCGCCGCCCTGCTCGCGGCCCTCGCCGACTCGTCCCAGTTCCGGACCGCCGTCATCGAGTGGCTGCGCGAGCACCGCACCGACGCGCTCGACCCCAACGCCGCCGAGTCCGTCGCCGCCGCGGCCGCCGCCGTCCTGCTCGGCGAGTCCGGGGCGACCGGGCGCGTCCGGCTGGTCGCCCGCAACGCCGAGGAAAACGCCCTGCGCGCCGAACGCGACGCCGCGCTCGCCCGCAGCCAGCGGCTGGAGGCCGAGCTCGCCCAGGTCCGCGCCGAGCTCGCCGAAGCGAAACAAGCCGCCGAAAACGCCCGTGGCGAGCGCGAAGGCGAAGTCGAGAAGCTCCTGAAGCGCCTTCGCGAGCAAGGCGTCCAGCTGCGCCAGGCCAGGGACGCGGCCGAAGCGGCGTCCGCGGACGCCGAGCGCGGTTCCGCCGCGCGCAACGACGAGATCGCCGCCCTCACCACGCAGCTCGAGCGAGAACGCCAGCGCGTCGCCGGGGAACGCGCCCGTGCCGAGCGCGCGGTCGCCGACGCCGAGATCGCCCGCCAGTCCGCGCGCGAAGCCCGGCAGGCCGACGAGGTGCGGCTCGCCCTGCTCATCGACACCATCGACGGCGCCGTCACCGGCCTCCGCCGCGAGCTCGCCCTCGGCGCGCGCGGCGCCCGCCCGGCGGACATGGTCCGCGGCGCCAGCACCGGCACCGGCCAGGGCGGCAAGATCGCCGACGTGTCCACCCTGGACCGCTACCTCGCGCTGCCCAACGTGCACCTGATCGTCGACGGCTACAACGTCACCAAGACCGGCTATCCGGAACTCGCCCTCGCCGACCAGCGCGACCGGCTGATCCACCAGCTGCAGGCCCTCGCCGCGCGCACGTCCGCCGAGGTCACCGTGGTGTTCGACGGCGCCGGCGTGCTGTCGGTCCCCGCCTCGGTGCCCCGCGGGGTGCGGGTGCTGTTCTCCGACCGCGGGGTGCTGGCCGACGACGTCATCCGCAACCTGGTCGCGGCCGAGCCGGCGGGGCGGCCGATGGTCGTCGCGACGTCCGACCGGGCGGTCGCGGACTCCGTGCGGGGCCGCGGCGCCCACCCGACGCCGTCATCGGTGCTGGTCAGCCGCCTGTCGAGGGTCTGAAGCCCGAAATTGTCGGTGGTGGCGCCTACCGTCGTCCTCAGTCAGTTCCGACGTGAGGAGGACCACATGAGCGACCGGCCCGAGCTGTCCGAAGTGGACGTCTCGCACATCGCCGTTTCGGACATCGAGAACCTGGTGGTCGACTGCGACCGCTGCGTGGTGCGCGGCATCTCGTGCCACGACTGCGTCGTGAGCGTGCTGCTCGGCGCGCCACCCGCGGTGGCGTGGGACGCCGACGAGCGGCGCGCGATCGACGCGCTGGCCGAGGCCGGGATGGTGCCACACCTGCGGCTGGTGGAAGAACCGATCCGGCGCACCGCCTGATTTCCACCGTTTCGTGACGGCGCGCCGAATGGTCGATTGAATCGGTGAACGGTCGGTAGTCGAAAAGCCCCGCGGAAAACCCCAGCGTGTAACGCCCATCACATCTTTCCTCCCGCCCTGGTCCGAAGGTGTTCAGCGGCGTCACTCAGCGCTTTTGCCGGAGAGGTGGTGGACGTGGTGGCGGTCTTTTCGTAACCTGTCCGAGATCTCGTGGCCCCCGGCCGTCTGTGGAGGCGGCGACACGGGATCGCCGCCGGACGCAGCTTTGTCGGGAAGCTGGGAACCGGAACCACCACCGCGTGCTTCACCTGTTGCGGCCCGTGCATGGCAAAAGCGCACGGTCCGGGTGCGTGGTGGGTGGGACAGCGGTGAAGAGGAACACCCCGACCTCTTCGTGCCCCGGTCCCCGTCGGCGGCCGAGACCAAAGGAGACCCGCGCGACCGTGCAGTCGCATTCCCTCAGGCGCGTGGTTTCAGGTGCGCTCGCCGCGGCCTCGGTGATCACCCTCGTCACCGTGGCCCAGCCGACGGCCACCGCCGCCCCCGTCCCCGTTCTCCAGACCCCGCCCACCGGCTCCGACGCGCTCGCGCAGTACCGCGACCTCGCGGCCCAGGCCGAGAAGCTCAACGAAGACCTGCTGTCCGCCCAGGACGACCTGAAGAAGAAGCAGGGCGAGCTCGACAAGGCCACCGGCGACGTCAACGCGGCCAAGGAACAGGCCACCAAGGCGTCCGAGAGCCAGAAGAAGTACCAGACCGAGGTCGACAAGTTCGCCGGTGCGTCGTTCACCAGCGGTGTCCAGCTGAACAAGCTGTCGGCGCTGCTGGCGGGCACGTCCACGCAGGACTTCCTGGACCGCTCCTCGGCGCTCGAGGTCATCGCGACCGGCAAGAACGCCGCGATGGGCAACCTCACCGGCGCCGTCCAGCAGGCCACCGACGCGGCCGCCAAGGCCAGCGACGCCGCCAAGCGCGCGCAGGACGCGCGGGACGCCGCGGCCAAGCTGACCGAGGACATCAAGGCCAAGCAGAAGACGCTGAACGACCAGATCGATCAGCTGAAGGCGGCCAACAAGAACCTCAGCGCCTCGGACAAGGCCGCGCAGAAGGACCGCGGCGGGACGCCGCCCAGCAACATCAAGGCCCCCACCGCCGCCGCGCAGGCGGCCGTGGACGCCGCGCTGAGCAAGCTCGGCAGCGCCTACGTCTACGGCGCCACCGGCCCGACCAACTTCGACTGCTCCGGCCTCACGTCGTGGGCGTACAAGCAGGCCGGGCTGACCATCCCGCGGACCAGCCGCGAGCAGTCGACCTTCGGCACCGCGGTGCCGCGGGACCAGCTCCAGCCGGGTGACCTCGTGTTCTTCTACTCGCCCGTTTCGCACGTCGGCATGTACATCGGCAACAACCAGATGGTGCACGCGCCCGACACCGGCGACGTCGTGAAGATCTCGCCGCTGCAGAGCCAGTACTCGGGAGCGCGCCGCCCGACGGCGTGACCTCGGAGCAGCACCCCGGAGGGGCGGTACCGCACACGCGGTGCCGCCCCTTCGCCGTTAGCCTCTGGGGCGTGCTCAAGACCCTGCTCGTGACCAACGACTTCCCGCCGCGGCCCGGGGGGATCCAGAACTACCTGAACTCCCTCGCCACCCGGCTGCCGGCGGACGACCTGGTCGTCTACGCGCCGTCGTGGGAGTCGCGGACGGGGTCGCACGAGGAGTTCGACGCCGAAGCGCCGTTCGAGGTCGTCCGGCACCCGACGTCGCTGATGCTGCCGACGCCGGACGTGCTCCGCCGGGCGAAGCAGATCATGCGGGCGCGGGACTGCGAAGCCGTCTGGTTCGGCGCCGCCGCACCGCTCGCGCTGCTGGGGCACCCGCTGCGCCGGGCCGGCGCGCGCCGCGTCGTCGCCTCGACGCACGGCCACGAGGTCGGCTGGTCCATGCTCCCGGCTTCGCGGCAGGCGCTGCGGCGCATCGGCGACACCGCCGACGTCGTCACCTACGTCAGCCGGTACACCCGCGGCCGCTTCGCCGCGGCGTTCGGCGCGATGGCCGGGCTGGAGCTGCTGCCGTCCGGGGTGGACACCGAGGTGTACCGGCCGGATCCGGCTGGGCGCGCGGAAATCCGGGCCCGGCACGGCCTCGGCGACCGGCCGACCGTCGTCTGCGTGTCGCGGCTGGTCCCGCGCAAGGGCCAGGACCAGCTGATCCGCGCGCTGCCGTCGATCCGCGAGCGCGTCCCGGACGCGGCGCTGCTGATCGTCGGCGGCGGCCCGTACCGCAAGAGGCTCACCGAACTGGTCACCGGGCTGGGCCTGGAGCGCGACGTCGTGCTCACCGGGTCGGTGCCGTGGGCCGAGCTGCCCGCGCACTACGCCGCGGGTGACGTCTTCGCGATGCCCGCGCGCACCCGCGGCAAGGGCCTCGACGTCGAAGGGCTCGGCATCGTCTACCTGGAGGCCTCGGCGACCGGGCTGCCGGTGGTGGCCGGCAACTCCGGCGGGGCGCCCGAGGCGGTGCTCGACGAGGTCACCGGGCACGTCGTGGAGGGCCGGGACGTCGTGCAGCTGAGCGAGACCCTGGCCAGCCTGCTGGCCGACCCGGTGCGGGCGCGCCGGATGGGCCAGGCCGGCCGCGAGTGGGTGACGGCGAACTGGCGCTGGGACGTCATGGCGCGGCGGCTGTCCGGCCTGCTGGACGGCGATCCGGTGGCCGTGGTCCGCTAAGGCGTGTAGAGCGCTGGGTGCCGGGGATCGTCGACGCGCACGACGACGTCGGCGAGCGACCCCGGGTCCACTTCTTCCTCGTAGCGTTCGTAGGCCGGGACGGCCCAGGCGTCCGGCACGCGGCGGCGCAGGGCGGCGGGGGAGAGCCACAGGTGCACGGCCAGGTCGAAGGCCAGCCCGGCACCGAGCAGCAGTTCGCCGTCGAGGAGCACGACGGCGCCTTCGGGCAGCGGCACCCGTACGGCGCGGGTCGCGCGGTCGCGCTCGGCGTCCCACAGCGACGGCAGGACCTCGCCGGAACCCTTCAGCGGCTCCAGGACTTCGCGGCGGAGCGCGCCGAGGTCGAGCCAGTCGGTGTAGCGGGCGTCGGGGTTCGTCCGCCCGTGTTCGAAGCGCAGGGACGCGGGCCGCAGGAAGTCGCGCGCCGACACGCGCAGGGTCGCGCGGCCGCGCAGGCGCAGCGGATCGACCAGGGCGTCGGCGAGGTCCGCGGTCCCGGTCGCGCCTGCCGCGCCGTCGACGGCCACCGCGAGCCGCGGCCCGGCGAGCGCGTCGATGCGGTCGGTGAGTTCGCCGGCGAGGACGGCGGGGGAGATCGGGCGGTAGCGCACGGGTTCCCATCCTCCACCCGGGCCGCCCGCCGGTTTTGTCGTACCCCGGTGCGAGGATGAGGACATGACTTCTTCAGTGGGGAAGACGGCCGGTGCCGGGTGGAACATCGGCGTCTCGCGCACCCTGCCGTACCCGGCCGGGGCGGTGTGGGACTTCCTGGTCAGCCGGGACGGCGTCGCGATCTGGCTCGGCCCGGGGGTCGAGCTGCCCACGGAAGCGGGCGCGGAGTACGAAACGGCGAACGGCACGGTGGGCGAGATCCGCAGCTTCGTCGACGGCGACCGGGTGCGGCTGACGTGGCGGCCGAGCGACTGGGACCACGACTCGACCGTGCAGGTGCGGCTGAGCGGCTCGGGGGCGAAGACGACGCTGCGGTTCCACCAGGAATGGCTTGCGGGCGCGGAAGAGCGCGAGGAACAGCGGGCATACTGGCAGGACGTGACCGAGCGCGTCGTGACGGCACTCGCCGAACGCTGACGCGGTGAGTTTGGGGGCTGACGTGACGAGCGACGAGATCCTCGAGGTGCCGCGGGACTTCGCCCAGGACGCGCACGTGTTCTCGGAGCTGCTGCGCGGGGGCGGCCCGGTGCGCCACGTGCGGCTGCCGCCGCGAGGGCTGCCGTGCTACCTGGTCACCGGGTTCGCGGAGGCGCGGGCGCTGCTGGCCGATCCGCGGCTGCAGAAGAACAGCCAGGGCATCCGCCGGGTGTCCGAAGCGAAGCTGCCGCCGGAGGCCCTGCTGAACGGGCTGGGGCAGGACCTGAACTGGCACATGCTGAACTCGGACCCGCCGGACCACACGCGGCTGCGGAAGCTGGTGAACAAGGCGTTCACCGGGCGCACGGTGGCCCGGCTGCGGCCGCGGGTGGAGGAGATCACCGCGGAGCTGCTCGACGCGCTGGCCGGGCAGGAGCGGGCGGACCTGGTGGCGTCGTTCGCCGCGCCGCTGCCGATCACGGTGATCTGCGAGCTGCTCGGCGTCCGCGAGGAGGATCGCTCGGAGTTTTCGGGCTGGTCCAAGACCCTGCTGGGCGCGGCGGCGCACCCGGAACAGGTCCAGGCCGCGGCGGCGAGCATGTACGCGTACTTGACGGACCTGATCGCCCAGAAGCGCGCCGAGCCGGCGGAAGACCTGCTGTCCGATCTGGTCCACGCCAGCGACGACGGCGACTCGCTGTCCGAGCCCGAGCTGGTGTCGATGGCCTTCCTGCTGCTGGTGGCGGGCCACGAGACAACGGTCAACCTGATCGCGAACGGCGTGCTGGCGTTGCTGCGCGAGCCGGAGCAGCTGGCCCGCCTGCGCGCGGAGCCGGAGCTGCTGCCGGGAGCGGTGGAGGAGTTCCTGCGTTTCGACGGCCCGATCCACCTGGCCACGCTGAGGTTCACGGCGGAGCCGGTGGAGGTGGCGGGGGTGACGATCCCGGAGGGCGAGTTCGTGCTGGTGTCCTTGCTGGGAGCGAACCGCGACGCGGAGCGGTACCCGGAGCCGGACAAGCTGGACATCACCCGAGCGGCGGGCGGCCACTTGGCGTTCGGCCACGGAATCCACTACTGCGTCGGGGCACCGCTGGCCCGCTTGGAGGCCGAGATCGCACTGGGTGGCTTGCTGGACAGGTTCCCGGACATCGCCCTGGACGGGAAGCCGGACGAGCTCCTGTACCGCACCAGCTCACTGGTCCACGGACTGGAGACCTTGCCGGTCCGCCTCTGAGGACCACTCCCGCAGCACCGGCCGTAGTCACAATCGAGCTTCGGGGTGGTGGGCAAAACAACCGCCACCGAAACTCCGAGACCGATATCGCCAGGGCTGGAAACCGAGCCGAACCGGTGTCGTAGGGTCGCGGAATGGACCCAGCCGACCTGCTCGCCCTGGACGCCCAGCACGTCTGGCACCCCTACGCGCCCATGCCGGCGAAGGTGCCGTCCCTGCTGGTCACCGAAGCGAGCGGCGTCCGGCTCACCCTCGCCGACGGCCGCGAGCTCGTCGACGGCATGTCCTCGTGGTGGTCCGCCGTCCACGGCTATCGGCACCCCGTCCTCGACGCCGCCCTCGCCGCCCAGGCCGGGCGGATGAGCCACGTCATGTTCGGCGGCCTCACCCACGAACCCGCCATCACCCTCGCCAAGACCCTCGCCGACCTCAGCCCCGACGGGCTCGAGCACGTCTTCCTCTGCGATTCCGGTTCCGTCTCCGTCGAAGTCGCCGTCAAGATGTGCCTGCAGTACCAGCGCTCCCGCGGCCGGACCGGCAAGCACAAGCTGCTCACCTGGCGCGGCGGCTACCACGGGGACACGTTCACCCCGATGAGCGTCTGCGACCCCGAAGGCGGCATGCACTCGCTCTGGCGCGGGGTCCTGCCCGAACAGATCTTCGTGCCCGCACCGCCGTCCGGTTTCGACACCCCGCCCGATCCGTCCTATGTGGACGTCCTGGCCGCCGCGATCGAGCGGCACCAAGGCGAACTCGCCGCGGTGATCGTCGAACCCGTGGTGCAGGGGGCCGGCGGGATGCGGTTCCACCACCCCGCCTACCTGCGCGCCCTCCGGGAACTCACCGCAGCGCACGACGTCCTCCTCGTCTTCGACGAGATCGCGACCGGCTTCGGCCGCACCGGCGCGCTGTTCGCCGCCGAGCACGCCGGTGTCACGCCCGACGTCATGTGCGTCGGCAAGGCGCTCACCGGTGGCTACCTGAGCATGGCCGCCGCCCTGTGCACCCCGGACGTCGCCGCCGGGATCGCGCAAGGCGAACTGCCCGTCCTTGCGCACGGCCCCACCTTCATGGGCAACCCGCTCGCGTCCGCCGTCGCCAATGCCTCCCTCGGCCTGCTCGCCGACGGCTGCTGGCGCAGCGACGTCAGTCGGATCGAAAAGGCTCTGCTCGACGGCCTCGCCCCGGCGCGCGACCTGCCCGCCGTCACCGACGTGCGGGTGCTGGGCGGGATCGGTGTGCTGCAGCTCGACCACCCCGTCGACATGGCCGTCGCCACCGACGTCGTCACCGCGAACGGGGCTTGGCTGCGGCCGTTCCGGGACCTCGTCTACGCCATGCCGCCCTACGTTTCGACGGACGACGACCTCGCCGTGATCACCCGGGCGATGCTCGCGGTCGCCGAAAAGGCCTGAATTCAGCACATCGGGTGTGACCACCGGCACACCGAGACCCGAAGGTCCCTCACCGTCGCGCTGCGTGGCAGAGCAAGATCGAAACCACGCGAACGGTCGAGGCGGTAAGTGTGAAGCAGCCGCCGAACCCGGTCCGTCCTGTGCCCGGACGAACGCGAGAAATGCTTGCGTAGCGGACTTTTCGCGCGGTTTCGGCGATCCTGCCCCCATGATCGAGATCGTTCGTGGCGAACACGACACCGGACCCCCGAAGCCTTCCGCCCACCTGGAGAACCTCAAGCACGACGTCCTCGCGTCGATCGTCGTCTTCCTCGTCGCCGTCCCCCTGTCCCTCGGCGTGGCCTTCGCCGCCGGGGCGCCGCTGCTCTCCGGCCTGATCTCCGCCGTCGTCGGCGGGCTGGTCGCGAGCCTCTTCGGCGGATCGCCGCTGCAGGTCAGCGGGCCCTCCGCCGCCCTCACCGTGGTGCTGGCCGACACGATCGCCACCCACGGCTGGCCCGTCACCTGCGCGATCACCGTCGCCGCGGGCCTGCTCCAGATCCTCTTCGGCCTCACCCGGGCCGCCCGCGCCGCGCTCGCCGTCTCGCCGGCGATCGTGCACGGCCTGCTCGCCGGCATCGGCGTCACGCTGGTCCTCGGCCAGCTGCACGTCGTCCTCGGCGGCTCGGCGCAGGGTTCCGCGCTCGCCAACGTCCTGGCGCTGCCGGGACAGGTCGCCGCGCACCACGACCAGGCGGTGCTGATCGGCGTCGTCACCCTCGGCGTCCTGCTGGCCTGGCCGCGGCTGCCGAAGGCCGTCCGCCGCGTGCCCGCGCCACTGGCCGCCGTCACGCTGGCCACCGGCCTGTCCGTCGCGGCCGGGATGACCCTCCCGCGCGTCGACCTCCCGGCCGGGCTGCCCGCGCTGCACGTCGTGCCGCGGCTGCCGGACGGCGGCTGGGGCGGCTTCGCCGTCGCCGCGGTCACCATCGCGCTCATCGCCGGCCTGGAGAGCCTGCTGTCCGCCGTTTCGGTGGACAAGCTCCGCGGCGGCCCGCGCACCGACCTCGACCGCGAACTCATCGGGCAGGGCGCGGCGAACGTCGCCGCCGGCGCGCTCGGCGGGTTCCCCGTCACCGGCGTCATCGTGCGCAGCATGACCAACTACGAGGCCGGCGCGCGCACCCGGGCCTCGGCGATCCTGCACTGCGTCTGGATCCTCGCCGCCTGCCTCCTGCTCACCGGCGTCCTGCGGCTGATCCCGCTCGCCGCGCTGGCCGCGCTGCTGGTCTACGTCGGCTTGAAGCTCGTGAACCTCCACGGTCTCAAGGAAGTCCGCCGCCACGGCGACCTGCCGGTGTACGTCGTGACGCTGGCCGGCGCGGTGGCCGTCAACCTGCTCACCGGGGTCGCGGCGGGAATCCTGCTCGCGCTCGCGATGATGCTGCGGCGGATGATCTTCTCCGGCATCCACGTCGAGACGGACGGCGAGCGCCACCGCGTCGTCATCGAAGGGGCGCTGACGTTCCTGTCCGTGCCCCGGCTGACCCGCGTGCTCGCCGAGCTGCCCCCGCACGCCGACGTCACCCTCGAACTGCTCGTCGACTACCTCGACCACGCCGCGTTCGACTGCCTGCGCGGCTGGCAACAGGCGCACCCGGGGCGGGTCACCGTCGACGAGATCGGGCACCCGTGGTTCGAACGCGGCCGCGCGGGGGAGCCGACCGTGCGCCGCAGCGTCGCCGCGCGGGTCGTGCCGCGGTGGCTGGCGCCGTGGTCGCAGTGGCAGGCCGAGCACGTCGTGCTGCCCGCCCAGCGCACGGCCAGCTCGCTGCTGTGCCGCGGCGCCTCCGAGTTCCAGCGCCGCACCGCGCCCCTGCTGCGCGAGACGTGGGACGGCCTGGCGCACGGTCAGCAGCCGCACACGCTGTTCATCACCTGCGGCGACGCGCGGATCGTGCCCAACCTGATCACCACCAGCGGGCCGGGTGACCTGTTCACCGTGCGGAACATCGGCAACCTGGTGCCGCCGGCCGACGGCACCGACTCGTCGGTCGGTGCGGCGATCGAGTACGCCGTCGGCGTCCTGGAGGTCGCCGAGATCGTGGTCTGCGGGCATTCCTCCTGCGGCGCGATGAAGGCGCTGCTCGGCCGGGCCCCGGACGGTCTCGACCAGCTCGGCAGCTGGCTGCGCCACGGTCAGGCGACGCTCCGGCGCCGCAGCCGCGAGGCACCGCTCCTGCTCGGCGGCGAACGGCCGGCCGCCGAGGCCGACCAGCTGGCGCTGCAGAACGTCGTGCAGCAGCTGGAAACCCTGCGCGGCTACCCGGTGGTCGCGGCCGCCCTGGAGCGGGGCGCGCTGCGGCTGACCGGGATGTACTTCGACGTCGGCGCCGCACAAGTGTCCCTTTTGGACGATGCCGCCCGCGGGTTCGTCCCCGCGGGCGCGCTGGAGCACTGACCGCAGCCCGCCCCGAGCGCCCCAATGTGGCGTTGGGTGCGCTGGACGCACCGAACGCCACATTGGGTGCGCTGGACGCACCGAACGCCACATTGGGTGCGCTGGACGCACCGAACGCCACATTGGGGCGCATGGGAACCGGCGTGAAGCCCTTATATAGCCCGGAATTTATCTGTCGGGCGACAGGCTGCCGCGTGTTACCGTGGCGTTAACGGGATGTCCGATTTGTGACAAAAGAGTGAAATACCGCCAATCCTTCACTCGATCGGGTGGTGCATAGCGGACATTTCACTCGATTTCCGGTTGCATGGTGATCATGAGACCCCTCGCCGTGCTCCGACACGACCTGCCGGCCTCACTGGTCGTCTTCCTCGTAGCTGTCCCCCTGTCCCTCGGCATCGCCCTCGCTTCGGGCGCCCCGGTCGCCGCCGGGCTGATCGCCGCCGTCGTCGGCGGCATCGTCGCCGGCGCGCTCGGCGGCTCCGCCCTGCAGGTGAGCGGGCCCGCCGCCGGCCTGACCGTGGTGATGTACGAAACCATCCAGACGTTCGGGTGGGCGGTCACCTGTGCGATCACCGTTCTCGCCGGTGCGTGCCAAGTCCTGCTGGGGCTGAGCCGCATCGCGCGCGCCGCGCTGGCCATCTCGCCGGCGATCGTGCACGGCATGCTGGCCGGCATCGGCGTCACGATCGTGCTCGGCCAGCTGCACGTCATCCTCGGCGGCAAGGCCCAGAGCTCCGCGATCGAGAACATCGCCGAGCTGCCCGCCCAGATCGTCGCCCACCACGACTCGGCCACCATCGTCGGCCTGATCACCATCGCGCTGCTGCTGATCTGGCCGAAGCTGCCGGAAGCCGTCCGCAAGGTGCCGGGCCCGCTCGCCGCGATCGCGGCGGCCACCGTGGTGTCCGTCGGGTTCGGGATGACGCTCCCGCGCGTCGAACTGCCCGGTGACCTGCTGAACATCCACCTCGTCCCGCAGCTGCCGGACGGCGGCTGGGGCGGGTTCGCCCTCGCCGTCGTCACGATCGCGCTGATCGCCAGCGTGGAGAGCCTGCTCTCGGCGGTCGCCGTCGACAAGATGCACACCGGGCCGCGCGCCAACCTCGACCGCGAGCTGGTCGGGCAGGGCACGGCCAACATGATCTCCGGCGCGCTGGGCGGCCTGCCCGTCACCGGTGTCATCGTCCGCAGCTCCACCAACGTCACCGCCGGGGCGAAGTCCCGGGCGTCGGCGGTGCTGCACGGCGTCTGGGTGCTGCTGTTCGTCGTCCTGCTCGCCGGGCTGATCCAGAGCATCCCGCTGGCCGCCCTGGCCGGGCTGCTGGTGCACGTCGGCGCGAAGCTGGTCAACCCCGGGCACATGAAAACCGTGCTGGCCCACGGTGATCTGCCCGTCTACCTGCTCACCCTCGGCGGGGTCGTGGTGTTCGACCTGCTGACCGGCGTGCTGGCGGGCATCGGGCTGGCGCTGGTGCTGATGCTGCGCCGCACGGTCTGGTCGGGCATTCACGTCGAGCGCGAAGGCGACGACTGGCGCGTCGTCGTCGAAGGTGTCCTGACGTTCCTGTCGGTGCCGCGGCTGTCGAAGGTGCTCGGGACCGTCCCGGCCGGGGTCACCGTCCGGCTCGAGCTGGTCGTCGACTACCTGGACCACGCGGCGTTCGAAAGCCTGCACACGTGGCAGACGGCGCACGAGCGCGCCGGCGGCACGGTGGAGGTCGACGAGGTCGGCCACCCCTGGTTCGGCGAAGGCAAGGCGGGCCGCCCGACGCGGTCCCGGATCGCCGCGAGCCGGGCGGTCCCGCGCTGGCTGGCACCGTGGTCGGAGTGGCAGGCGGCGGAAGCGGTCGAGATCCCGGCCCAGCAGACCCGCCGCGGCGCCACGGAGTTCCACCGCCGCGCGGCCCCGCTGCTGCGCGACACGCTGTCGGGCCTGGCCGACGGCCAGCGGCCGCGCACGCTGTTCATCACCTGCGGCGACTCGCGGATCGTGCCGAACCTGATCACGACGAGCGGGCCGGGCGACCTGTTCACCATCCGCAACATCGGCAACCTGGTCCCGCCCGGGCAGGCCGACGCGTCGATGAACGCGTCGATCGAGTACGCGGTGGGCGTGCTCGGGGTGGCGGAGATCGTCGTCTGCGGCCATTCCTCCTGCGGCGCGATGGCGGCGCTGGCCGACGGCCCGCCGCCGGGGCCGCTGTCGGACTGGCTGCGCCACGCGGAGCCGAGCGCGCACCGGCTGGGCTCGGCCACGCTCGACGGCGGTGTCCCGGATCGCGAGGGTGACCGCCTGGCGCTGCACAACGTGCTGCAGCAGCTGGAGCACCTGCGCGAGTACCCGTCCGTGGCGGCGGCGGAATCGGCCGGGAAGCTGCAGCTGACCGGCATGTACTTCCACGTCGGCGACGCCCAGGTGTACCTGTTCGACGCGGCCGAGCGGACGTTCCGCCCGGCCGGGGCTCCGGTGGCGGTGCCGGGCGCCTGACCGTCGCTGCCCGAGTCCGAGCCGGGTCCGCAGCCCGCGGGCCCGGCTCGCGGCGACCCGCTGACCACGGCCCGCGTGCGCGACCGGGCACGGAGTCACTATGTTGATGGTCCGTGACCATGCTGGTGATGACGGGGACCGGGACCGGGGTCGGCAAGACGATCACCACGGCGGCGATCGCGGCCCTGGCGGCGGCCGGGGGACAGCGGGTGGCCGTGCTGAAGCCGGCCCAGACCGGGGTGCGGCCCGACGAGCCCGGTGACCTCCAGGACGTCCGGCGCCTCGCCGGGCCGGTCGTCACCACGCGCGAGCTGCGCCGCTACCCGGATCCGCTCTCCCCGGAGGCGGCCGCCCGGCGCAGCGGCCTGCCCACGCTCGACCCCGGCGAGATCGCCCAGGCCGCGTCCGACCTCGACACCGCGCACGACCTCACCCTCATCGAGGGCGCCGGCGGGCTGCTGGTGCGCTTCGACGGCACCGGCGCCAGCCTCGCCGACGTCGCCTGGTCGCTCGGCTCGCTGGTGATCATCGTGGCCGAAGCCGGCCTGGGGACCCTGAACGCCACCGCGCTCACGGCCGAGGTGGCGACCAAGCGTGGGCTGACCGTCGCCGGCGTCATCATCGGCGCCTGGCCGGCCGAACCGGACCTGGCGGCGCTGTCCAACCTCGAAGACCTGCCGGTCGCGGCGGGGGCGCCGCTGCTCGGCGTGCTGCCCGCCGGCATCGGCCAGGCGTCCCGCGAGGACTTCCTGACCGCGGCCCGGGCCGGCCTCTCGCCGTGGTTCGGCGGCGAATTCGACCCGGAGCTCTTCGCGGGCTGCGCTTCCGCCGGGAAGTGACCTGCATCGCTGTCCCCTCGTGGCCCCTTCGGGCACGATGAGGGACGCTTTCCCGCACCACCTCGATCAAGGAGCCGCCGTGACCGCAGTCCCGGACACCGATGTTCTCGCCTTGGCGCGCGAGCAGGTCCTCGAAAACGGCGTCGGCCTCGGCGAACAGCAGGTCCTGGACGTGCTCCGGCTGCCCGACGAGCGGCTGCCCGACCTCCTCGCCCTCGCGCACGAGGTGCGGATGCGCTGGTGCGGGCCGGAGGTCGAGGTCGAGGGCATCATCAGCCTGAAGACCGGCGGCTGCCCCGAGGACTGCCACTTCTGCTCCCAGTCCGGCCGCTTCCCGACGCCGGTGCGGTCGGCGTGGCTCGACATCCCCAACCTGGTCAAGGCCGCCCGGCAGACCGCCGAGACCGGCGCGACGGAGTTCTGCATCGTCGCCGCCGTCCGCGGTCCGGACCAGCGGCTGCTCTCGCAGGTCCGGGAAGGCGTGCGTGCCATCCGCGAGGACGGCAACGACATCCAGATCGCCTGCTCGCTGGGCATGCTGACGCAGGAGCAGGTCGACGAGCTCGTCGACATGGGTGTCCACCGCTACAACCACAACCTGGAGACGGCGCGCTCGCACTTCCCGTCGGTGGTCACGACGCACACGTGGGAAGAGCGCTGGGACACCCTGCGGATGGTCGCCGAGGCGGGCATGGAGGTCTGCTGCGGCGGCATCATCGGCATGGGGGAGACGGTCGAGCAGCGCGCGGAGTTCGCCGTGCAGCTGGCCGAGCTGAACCCGCACGAAGTGCCGATGAACTTCCTCATCCCGCAGCCGGGAACCCCGTACGAGCACTACGAAATCGTCGAGGGCCGCGACGCGCTCCGGACGGTGGCGGCGTTCCGCCTCGCGATGCCGCGCACGATGCTCCGCTTCGCGGGCGGCCGCGAGCTGACGCTCGGTGACCTGGGCGCGGAGCAGGGCATGCTGGGCGGGATCAACGCGATCATCGTCGGCAACTACCTGACGAACCTCGGCCGGCCGGCTTCGGCGGACCTGGAGATGCTGGACGAGCTCAAGATGCCGATCAAGGCCCTCAGTGATAGCCTCTGACGCGGTGTTCTGTGTCCACTGTGGACAGGAGTCGCCGGGTGGAACGGACCACCCGGCGTGCCACAACCCGCGGACGGCACTGGAGCCGCCGCGGTACTGCACGTTCTGCGCGCGCCGGCTGGTGGTCCAGGTGAGCCCGCTCGGCTGGACGGCCCGCTGCAGCCGCCACGGCGAGACGGCAAGCGGCTGAGGACGGCTCTCGGGTGGACGAACCGGTTCGTTCATCGCTCGCGAGGTGGCTCGTGGGTAACGAACTGGATCGTTCATTGCCTCGGCGGGCGCGGCCTGGGTAACTAACCAGGCCGTTCATTGCCTCGGTGGACGTGGCCTGCATAACTAACCAGATCGTTCACTGAACTCGGGCGGCGCACCGTGACGAACCAGGTCGTTCATGGTCCGGCGCCCGTCGCCGTCTAACTAACCAGATCGTTCACAGCTCCGCGGCGGTCGCGGCGTAACTAACCAGATCGTTCACAACACCCGGCCCGACACGGGCGGAGCGGCTCACGGCGCTCACGCATCGACCGGTTACGCTCGGTGGCACTGTCGCAGGAAGGAGTCCGGGTGAGTGAGTCGTCGGGGCCCGCGCACCGGCCGTCGGCCGTGCCCGGTCCGTGGTCGGTGCCCGTGCTGTTCCGGGAGCGGCGGCCCCGGGTCGTGGTCAAGGCGGACCTGCTGCCCGCACTGAGCGTCCTGCTCGCGCTGACCGTGTTCAGCTTCCCGATCGGCTTCCTGTGGTCCCTGCTCGCGCCGCCCGAGCGCGTCCGGATCATCTCGGCCGACGGCGCCCAGGGCGCGCTCGAACTCGAGAGCTGGCACCGCTTCGACGACCTGGCGATCTTCGGGTTCCTCACGCTCGGCTTCGGGATCGTCGCCGGCGTCGTCGCCTGGCTGCTGCGCGAGCGGCGCGGGCCGGTGGTGTTCCTCGCCGCGGTGCTCGGCGTCGCGGTCACGAGCGCGCTGGCGATGTGGATCGGCCTCCGGATGGCCAACGGCCACTACACGATCACCACCCCGCCCGCGCTGGGCGCGGTGATCGAGCTGGCGCCGCGCCTGGAGTCGTGGTGGGTGCTGCTGACCGGCCCGCTCGGCGTGTCGATCGCCTACACCCTGCTGGCCACCTGGAACGGGCGCGACGACCTGGGCCGCCGCCTCGGCTGACCGGTTTCCCCTAAGGTGGTGGCCGTCACCTACAGGGGGGAACCAACAGTGACCGAGGACATCGAGGTTTCGCGGCACAACGCCGTCCGTTTTCCCGGCATCAGCCCGCGCGCGTACGAGCACCCGGTGGACCGCGGCGCGCTCGCCACGTTGCGCGCGGTGCCCGGCTTCGCCCAGGTCGTCAAGGCGGTTTCGGGCTTCTACAACGAGCGCGGCGAGCGGCTGATGGCGCTGGCGTCGTCGATCCGCGTCGGGCCGAAGCAGTACCCGGAGCTCGACCGGCTGCGCCACGAGTGCGCCGAGACGCTGGACCTGCCCGCGGTGCCGAACCTGTTCGTCTTCCAGAACCCGCGGATCCGCGCGGAGGCGGTCGGCATGGACGAGCCGTTCCTCCGGGTCAGCACCGGGCTCGTCGAGCTGATGAACCAGGAGTCCCTGCGGTTCGTGATCGGCCACGAGATGGGGCACGTGCTGTCCGGGCACGCGGTCTACCGCACGATCATGGTGCGGCTGATCGGGCTGCAGCCGGCGGTGTCGTGGACGCCGGTCAGCGCGATCGGCATCCGCGCGATCATCGCGGCGCTGCGCGAGTGGTTCCGCAAGGCGGAGCTGTCGTGCGACCGGGCGGGGTTGCTGTGCAGCCAGAACCCGACGGCGGCCCTGCGCGCCCAGATCCAGGTGGCGGGCGGCATCGACCCGGCCCGCATCGACGTCCCGTCGTTCCTGCAGCAGGCGGCGGAGTACGAGTCGGTCGAGGACATCCGCGACAGTTTCCTCAAGCTCAAGTCGGTCGAGACGGAGTCGCACCCGTTCGCGGTGGTCCGCGCGGCGCAGCTGCAGAAGTGGGCGGCCTCGGAGGACTACCGCGCAATCCTGGCGGGCGACTACACACGCCGCGACGCCGACACCCCGGCATCGGACTGGAAGGACGACTTGAAGTCGGCGGCCCAGTCGTACAAGGAATCGTGGAACTCATCGACGGACCCCCTGACAAAGGTGTTCAGCGACGTCGGCGAAGCGGTTTCGGGCGCGGCGGGCAAGGTGTGGAACAAGTTCGGCAACGGCTCCGGCTCCTGACCACCGCTGCCGGGACGGTTGTCCTCAAGTCGGCCCGCGTGTGGACAACTGAGCCGGTCCGCCGCAGTTTCGCCGGTTCCGTGGGTGGGGGCCGATAGACTGGACCGGGGTCAGCCCCCAGGGATGGGTGGGGCGTGTCAGGCGGGCGCTCGGTCAGATGCCTCATCGGTCTCGACCGCAGGCTGACACCGGACTTGCCCCCGCCCAGGCCTGCCCCGCCACCCCGATCCGAAGCCAGCACGCGGACGGTGGTGCCGGGTCAAGGCACGCTTTCCCGCCTTGACGCGGTACCACCGTCCGTGGTGACAATCGCGGCTTCGGGGTGGTGGGCACCGCGCAGACCAGCTACAGCTCCGGGCAGAGACCAGGAGACCCTTCCACCGCAGCAGCAGCGACCGACTTCGCCGAAACCCTGCGCAAGAACGAGAGCCGGCTCAGTTCAAGCTGGCCGGCCGGCTCAGATCCGTCAGCTCCCCGGGCGGCAGCGGCACCGCGCCCAGCGTGTTCAAGAACCCCGCCTCCCGCGTCAAAAGCCGGCACGCGATGCGCAGGCGGCGCAACGGGTGGCGTTCCTCCAGCAGCCTCTGGCGGTCCTCCAGTGGCAGCAGGCAGTCCGCCGCCAGCACGTACGCCAGCTCGGCGATCGTCGTTTCCGGTTCCGGGGCCTGCCAGTCGTCGCTGCGCCATGCCGTTTCGCAATACCTCTGGTGGGCCGCGCGGGCCACCGTCGCCAAGCGCTCTGCCATGTCTCCGGACGGGGCGACCGGGTCGTCGTCGAGCCACTCCACCGAGGCGATCAGGTACGGGGCCGACACGCAGTCCAGCTCGCGCAGGCGGAAGCGGCGCTGGGCCTGCGTCACCACGTCGAACCGGCCGTCCGGGAGGCGCTTGGCCTCGCGCAGGATCGTGCTGCAGCCCACCTCGTGCAACTGGTCCAGACCACGGACCTCGCGGGTCAGGGACGAGCGCAGGGCGACCACGCCGAACTCGCGGCCCGGCACCGTTCCGCTCATCAGGTCCGCCGTGAGCTGCCGGTACCGCGGTTCGAAGATGTGCAGCGGAAGCTTGGTGCCGGGCAGCAGCACGGTCTGAAGCGGGAACAACGGCAGGATCGTCGTCGTCGCGTCACTTTCCGATTCCGGCTCGGTCACGCGTCCACCGTAAGGGCAGAACGCTTCCGGCGCAGGATGGTCACCGGTTCGGCGGCTTGAACACCGCGAACGGATCCGTGATCTGCATGCCCTTGCCGGCGAAGGAGAACAGCGCCGCCGGACGGCCGCCCGAGCGGCCCGGTGCCGCCGTGTGACCCGTCGGGACCAGCAAGCCGCGGCGGGACAGCACCCGTTGCAGGTTGGTCGCCGAGACGCGGTAACCCAGCGCCGCCGAATACAGGCCTCGCAACGCCGAAATCGTGAACTCGTCGGGCGCCAGCGCGAAGCCGAGATTGGTGTACGACAGCTTCGAACGCAGCCGGTCGCGGGCGCGCAGCACGATCGCCTCGTGGTCGAACGCCGTCCGCGGCAGCGAAGCGACGTCGTGCCACTCCGTGTCCTCCGGCACCTCCGGGTCGACGTCGGACGGGACGAGACCGAGGAACGCCGTCGCCACCACGCGCGGCCCCGGGACGCGGTCCGGGGCGCTGAACACCGCGAGCTGCTCGACGTGCTTGAGCTGGCGGACATCCACCTTCTCGGCGAGCTGGCGCCGGATCGACGTCTCGACGTCCTCGTCCGGCCGCAGCCGCCCGCCCGGCAGCGACCAGCGGCCGAGGTGCGGGTCCAGCGCCCGGCGCCACAACAGCACCCGCAGTGTGTCCGAGCGCACTTGAAGGACCGCGCCCAAAACCTCGTGGGCCAGGGGGGCCTGGGTGTTAAGATGACTTCGCACGGTTTTCGATTGTAAGGCGAAAACCGGAGACAGGTCCAGGAGGGCCAACCATGACTTCGACGCTCGAACAGGACCTCACCCCCTACGGCGGGGTCGAGGCGAACGCGGCCTGGGCGGAGGAGGTGCGGCGCCTGGCGAAGCAGCGCGACGCGGTCCTGCTCGCGCACAACTACCAGGTCCCGGAGATCCAGGACATCGCCGACCACACCGGCGACTCCCTCGCCCTCAGCCGCATCGCGGCGAGCAGTGACGCCTCCACCATCGTCTTCTGCGGCGTGCACTTCATGGCCGAGACCGCGAAGATCCTCTCGCCGGAAAAGACCGTCCTGATCCCGGACGCGCGGGCCGGCTGCTCGCTGGCCGACTCCATCACCGGCGCCGAGTTGCGGGCCTGGAAGGCCGAGCACCCGGGCGCGGTGGTCGTCTCCTACGTCAACACCACGGCCGAGGTCAAGGCCGAGACCGACATCTGCTGCACGTCCTCGAACGCGGTCGACGTTGTCGCCTCCATCCCCGCTGACCAGGAAGTTCTCTTCCTGCCGGACCAGTTCCTGGGCGCGCACGTCAAGCGCGTCACCGGCCGGGAGAACATGCACGTCTGGGCCGGCGAGTGCCACGTCCACGCCGGCATCAACGGCGCCGAGCTGGCCGAGCGCGCGGCCGAGGAGCCGGACGCCGACCTGTTCATCCACCCCGAGTGCGGCTGCGCGACCTCGGCGCTCTACCTGGCCGGCGAGGGGGCCGTGGCGCCGGACCGGGTCAAGATCCTCTCCACCGGCGACATGGTCCACGAGGCCCGCGACACCAAGGCCAAGACCGTCCTGGTGGCCACCGAGATCGGCATGATCCACCAGCTTCGCAAGGCCGCGCCGGACATCGACTTCCGCGCGGTGAACGACCGCGCGTCCTGCCGGTACATGAAGATGATCACGCCCGCCGCGCTGCTGCGCTGCCTGCGTGACGGTCTCGACGAGGTGCACGTCGACCTCGAAACCGCCGCCAAGGCTCGCGCTTCGGTGCAGCGGATGATCGAGATCGGGCAGCCCGGCGGCGGCGAATGACCACGCCGGTTAATGACCCACGGGCGAAAACCCCGGTTTGGGAGGCTCGCGCCGACCTGGTCGTGATCGGCAGCGGTGTCGCGGGGCTGACCGCGGCGCTGCGGGCGCAGGCCCTCGGGCTGCACGTCCTGGTGATCACCAAGGCCGCCGTCGCGGACGGCAACACGCGCTGGGCCCAGGGCGGCGTCGCCGTCGTCCTGGAAGACCAGCACGACCTCGACGACTCGGCCGCCAAGCACGCCGAGGACACGCTGACCGCGGGCGCCGGCCTGTGCGACGAGCCGGCGGTGCGCTCGATCATCGACGGCGGCCCGGCCGCGGTCGCCCGGCTGCGGGCGGACGGCGCGCAATTCGACGTCGCCGCCTCCGGGCTGCTCGCGCGGGGCCGCGAAGGCGGGCACAGCGCGTTCCGCGTGATCCACGCGGGCGGCGACGCGACCGGCGCCGAAGTCGAACGCGCGTTGGTCGCGCAGGCCGGGCACAACCACCGGGTCAAGTTCCCGCTGAACGAGCCAGCCGTCGCGAAGAAGAAGTCCCAGATCGACGAGTACCTCGAGTTCTACGACGGTGCCGGCT
>NZ_JBSGJD010000141.1:0-24901 GCF_053605405.1 Amycolatopsis sp. NPDC003861 | reverse complement strand
GAACGCCACATTGGGTGCGTTGGACGCAACCAACGCCACATTGGGGCGCTTGGGGTCAGCCGGCGATGGCCTGCCAGCGCTGGTTGGGCCCGTTCGTCGGCTTGTAGAGGCCGATCCGGGCGCCGTCCTCACGGGACTCGCTCGTGACGTCGAGCAGCTGCCCGCTCGCCGCGTTGACGAACGTCCAGGTGCCGTCGCCGGTGGTGGACAGCGTCCACTGCGCCGCCGGGTCGCACGCGCCCGCCGCGGCCAGCGTCACCGCGCCGCCGGACGTGCTGAGGACCTGTCCGGTGCCCGCGTTGGTGATGGTGAACCGGTCGCGGTTGCCGTAGCGGCCCGTGCGGTCGGTGAGGGTCCACCGCTGCGCCGCCGCCGAGGCGTCCGTCGTGCGCTGCACCAGCGAGCCGTTCTCCGCCGACAGCGACTTGCCGCTCTGCACGCCGGTGAAGGTGACCGGCTTGCCCGAGCCGAGGCCCGTGCCGGCCGCCGTCGCGGAGACGCCGTCGACGAGGAAGGTCGTCACCGAACGCGCCGGCACCTGCAGCGTCGCCCGGCCGGCGGTCACCTTCACCGGCTTGCCCCGCTTCAGCGCCCCGGTGACGTCGGTGACCACCGGCGTCACGGACGCCCCGTGCCGGACGTTCCGGAAGCCGGACAGGTCCAGCGTGACGTCCTGGGCGTCGGTGCCCGCGTTGGTGTGCACGACCGTCGCCAGGTCCTCGCCGCGCATCGCGACCGTGGACGCGGTGTCGTTCACCCCGATCAGCCGGTCACCCGGCTTGATGTAGTGGGTGAAGTTGCGCATGGTGTTGAACTTCGTGTTCGTCTTGATCGGGCAGGACTGCAGCGTGGCGTTCTTCGGGCAGTCGAACGGGACCTGGATCTCGCCCCAGTTCATCCCGGCCGCGGACTCCCCGCCCGGCTTCATGTTGTTGTAGTCCTCGATCGGCTGCCAGCTGACCCACGCGCTCGGCTCCAGGAGCCGCAGGTCGTCGGTGATCTGCTTGGCCATGCCGAGGCCGGGGTCCATGTCCGTGAAGTCCTGGCGGTCCAGCCAGCTGCCGCCGACCTCGCTCATCCACAGCGGCTTGCCCGCGCCCTTGGCGAGGTCGCGCGGGACCGGCCGGTTGCCGGTGCCGTAGGTGTGCACGTTGAGCCGGCCCGCCGCCGCGCGGGCGTCGGCCGACCAGCCGGCCCAGTCCGCCGCGAAGATGTCCGGGTTGGTCTCGTCGGGCGCGGAGACGATCGCCCGCGAACCGGCCGCCTTGAGGGCCGAGGCCATCGCCGGGATCAGCTGCGACTGGACCGCCGGGCCGATGTGCGCGCCCTCCTGGCGGCCGCCGGTCGGGTTGCCGTCGGCGCCGAGCGTGGTCTTCCAGTAGTTCGTGTTCGGCTCGTTCAGCGGGTTCACCGACGCGAACTTGATGCCGTGCGCCTTCTCGAGGGTGCGCACGACCTGCGTCAGGTACGCGGTGAAGTCGCCGATCTTGTCGGTGCGCAGCTGCTCGTCGGTGGCGTTGAAGCCGCCCGAGACGTACCCGGAGACGGTCTGGAAGTAGGGCGGCGAGTTGCTGAACGCCTCCCACTTCGTGACGCGGTTCTTGATCTTGTCGACCCACCAGCGCTGGTTCGGATCGGCCTTGGGGTCGAACTCGGCCGCGTCGCCAGGGGTCCACCAGTCCTTGTCGGTGCGGGTGGTGCCGGCCGGGGCCTTCCACCAGCCCGGCACCGCGGCGCCCGGGCGCAGGTACGACGGGACATCGGGGGCGTTGCCGCCGCCGACGTTGAACCGGGCGATGTTCAGGTTCAGCCCGTCGGGCCCGAAGACCAGGTCGGCCAGCTTGTTCCGGACGGCGTCCGGGTAGCCGCCGGTCGCCTCGGCCATCCACGCCAGGCTGGCGCCCCAGCCGTCGAACGGCTGCTGCCGGTAGGTCGGGTCCGGCTTGACCGTGACAGCGGTGGCCGCCTCCGCCGGTGCGGCAACCACTGCGCCGCCTATCAGAGGTACACAAAGGACGGTGAGCAAACGCCGCAAGTTCATCGTCGAACTGCCCTTCGGGTGCGGTGGGGACGGTACTTCAGGCCTCGGTGTGGCCCAGCAGCGGCCGCGGCACGAACCGGGCCGCGGGGTCGAGCATCGTGCCGAGTTCCAGCACGACCAGTTCGTTGGCGCCGGCCCGGACCACCGGGCGCGGCACGTACAACGTCCGTTGCGGCCCGCGCCGCCAGTACCGGCCGAGCGCGAACCCGTTGAGCCAGGCGACGCCCTTGCCCCACTCCCCCGTGTCGAGGAAGAGGTCGGCGGGCTCGTCGACATCGATGTCGGCGCGCAGCAGGACCGGCCCGGCGACCGCGCCCGCCACGGACGACGGCGCCGCAGGCCGCAGCGACGGCAGCGCGGCCAGGTCGAACGGCAGCACGTCCCAGCCGGCCAGCGGCTCGCCGTGCAGCGACGCCCCGCCGATGATGCCCTTCGCCTCGCCGATGCGCGGGCCGTAGTCGACGCGGCCCTGGTCCTCGACCAGCACCAGCAGCTCGCCGGCCGCGCGCGGCAGCGGGATCGCGCGCTCGTGGTGGTCCCGGCTGAGCGTGCCGACCAGGTCGCCGTCGAAGAACACCGTGGCGCGGTCGCGGACCTCGCCGAAGGTCAGCACGCCGGGCCGGTCGCCCTCGACGGTGCACCGCAGCAGCGCGAGCTGCGGCATCGGCGTGAGCTCGTCGAACGCGGGCAGCTCCTCGTGGAATTCCCAGGTGCCCCACCGCTCCGGTGCGTCGAGCAGCCGGACCGGGTCACCGAGCGCGCCGGACGGCGTCGGCGCGGGCCGGGCCGGCGGCGGAACGGTGTCGGGCACCTTGTGGTAGCGGGCGATCACGTCCCGGAAGGCGTGGTACTTCGGCGTCGGGTCCCCGGCTTCGTCCAGTGGCGCGTCGTAGTCGTAGGACGTGATCAGCGGCTGGTAGACGCCCTTGTCGTTGGCGCCGTTGGTGAGCCCGAAGTTGGTGCCGCCGTGGAACATGTACAGGTTGACCGACGCGCCCGCGGCGAGCAGCGCGTCGAGCTCCGCCGCCGAATCCGCGGCCGGCGTCGTGTGGTGGTGCGCGCCCCAGTGGTCGAACCAGCCGTTCCAGAACTCGCTGCACATCAGCGGCCCGGTCGGCTGGTGCTCCCGCAGGATGGCCAGCCGCGCCTCGGCGCCGGAGCCGAACGACGCGGTCCGGTGCAGCCCGTCGAGGCTGCCCGCTTCGAGCATCTCCGGCGTCGGCTGGTCCACTGTGGTCAGTGGCACGGTGACGCCGGAGTCGCGGGTGTGCTCGGCGAGCGCTTTCAGGTAGCGCTTGTCGTCGCCGAACGCGCCGTACTCGTTCTCCACCTGGACCAGCAGCACCGGCCCGCCGCGGTCGACCTGGTGCGGGACGACGACCTCGTACACCTTCGTGAGGTACTCGCGGACGGCGTCCAGGTACTTCGGCTCGTACCGGCGCACGCCGACCGACGGGTCGCGGAACAGCCACGCGGGCAGCCCGCCGTTGTCCCACTCGGCGCAGATGTACGGGCCGGGCCGCACGATCGCGTACATCCCGGCGTCGGCGACCATGCGCAGGAACCGGTCGAGGTCCAGCCCGCCGGACAGGTCGAACGAGCCGGGCTCGGGGGCGTGCGCGTTCCACGCCACGTACGTCTCGATGGTGTTGAGCCCCATCCGCCGGGCCTTGTCGATCCGGTCGGCCCACAGGTCCGGGTGCACGCGGAAGTAGTGCAGGGCCCCGGACAGGATGCGGAACGGGCGGCCGTCGAGCAGGAAGTCGTGCTCCCCGATGGCGAACTCAGGCATCCGGGCCCGCCTGCGGGGTCAGCTGCAGCACGGTCCAGGACAAGGGTGGCAGTGTCACGGTGATGGTGGTCCCCCCGGGATCGGACGTCGCGACCGTGCCGGGTAGCGGCACCGGCCGGACCGGTTGTGCGTCGGCGGTGTTCACCGTGTGGCGGGTCTCGCCGTCCGGTGTGGTCAGGGTTTCGGCGGCGTAGACGCCGAACCGGGCGCCGCGCAGGCGGATCCGGACTTCGGTCGGCGACGCCGTCGCGCGGTTGGTCAGGAACACCGCCCCGCGCCCGGACTCCTCGACCGTCGCGGCGACGTCGACGAGGTCGACTTCGCCGTGCTGCGCGGTGCGCAACCGGTCGCCGTCGACGGACAGGCGCAGGCTCGCCCCACCGGCCAGCGAGGCCACCTGCCGGAACGGCTGGAACGTCGTCTGCCGCCACGCCGGGCCGCCGGGCTCGGAGCGGATCGGCGCGATGACGTTCACCAGCTGCGCCTGGTTGGCCATGGTGACCCGGTCGACGTTGCGCAGCAGCGAGCTCAGCAGCGAGCCGACGACGACCGCGTCGGTGACGGTGTAGGTGTCCTCGATGATCCTCGGGTGCTGCCGCCAGCCGCCCTCGGCGAGCTTCGCCTGGTCGACCTCGTTCCAGCGGCGCAGGTCCCAGACGTTCCACTCGTCGACGCTGATCCCGATCTTCTTGTCCAGGCCCAGCTCGGCGAGGGTTTCGTCGATGACACCCGCGGTCGTGCGGATGTAGCGGTCCAGCGCCGCCCCGCTCGCCAGGTAGCTGTCGGTGTCGCCGTGCAGCTCCTGGTAGTAGGCGTGCAGCGAGATGTGGTCGACCAGCTCGGCGGTGTGGCGCAGCACCGTGCGCTCCCACTCGCCGAACGTCGGCATGTCGGCGTGCGAGCTGCCGGCGACGACCAGCTCGAGGCCGGGGTCGATCATCCGCATCAGCCGGGCGGTCTCGGCGGCCAGGCGGCCGTACTCCTCGGCCGTCTTGTGGCCGATCTGCCACGGGCCGTCCATCTCGTTGCCCAGGCACCACAGCTTGAAGCCGAACGGGCGGTCGGCGCCGTTCGCGCGCCGCCGCTCGCTCAGTTCGGTGCCGCCGGCGTGGTTGCAGTACTCAAGGACGTCGGCGGCTTCTTGGATGCCGCGGGTGCCGAGGTTGACGGCGTACATCACCTCGGCACCCGCGGCTTCGGCCCACGCGACGAACTCGTGCAGGCCGAAGCGGTTGGACTCGACGCTGTGCCACGCCGGGTCCAGTCGGGCCGGCCGTGATTCGACCGGCCCGACGCCGTCTTCCCAGCGGTAGCTGGAAACGAAGTTGCCACCGGGGTAGCGGAGCACGGTCGGGCCGAGTTCCCGGACCAGCTCCAGCACGTCACCGCGGAAGCCGCGGTCGTCCGCCGTGGGGTGGCCGGGCTCGTACAGCCCGGTGTAGACGGACCGGCCCATGTGCTCGACGAACGAGCCGAAGAGGCGACGCGGGACCGGGCCGATGACCTGGCCCGCGTCACCTTCGATGTCGACGGTCATCCGGCGCTGACCGTGAAGCCCTGCTGGTTGCCGTAGTCGACGATGGCCTGCTGCCAGGCCGCCAGTCCGGCGTCGAGCGGGGTGGCGTTCACGTAGGCCTTGCCGGCGGTGTCGCTGAAGATGCTGTTGGCGTAGGTCTGGTACGGCAGGTAGGTCCAGCCGGGGGCGACGTCCTTCGACGCCTGGGTCAGCACCTGGTTGACCTTCTGGCCGCCGAAGTACGGCAGCGCCTCGTCGACGAACGCGGGCGAGGTCAGGTCGGCCGTGGTGGACGGGAAGCCGCCGCTCTTGATGAACGGCTGGACGCCGCCGGCGTGGTTGAGCCAGCGCACGAAACCCGCGGCCAGTGCCGGGTTCTTGCTCTGCTTGACGACCGACTGGGCGCTGCCGCCGTTCTCCGCGGTCACCGGCTTGCCGTCGTAGGTCGGCATCGGCGCGACCGCCCACTTGCCGGCGCCGCCGGGCACCGACGAGATGAAGTTGCCCGGCATCCAGGCGCCGGTGACCAGGGAGGAGATGGTGCCGTCACCGAGGGCGCGGAACCAGTCGTCGGACCACTCCTTGACCGGGGCGAGCTGCTTGCCCTGGATCAGCTGGTCCCACATCGCGGTCCACTTCTTCGTGCCCGCGTCGCCGAAGTCGACCTTCACGTTCCGGCCGTCGACGGTGAACGGACGCCCACCGGCCTGCCAGATCATGCTCAGCACGAACCCGGGGTCGCCGGTGTCCGAGGTGATGTACTTGGTGGGGTCGGCGGCGTGCAGCTTCTTGGCCGCTTCGATGTACTCGGCCCAGGTCTTCGGCACGGCGATGCCGTTCTTGTCGAAGACCTCCTTGTTGTAGAACAGGGCCATCGGGCCGGAGTCCTGCGGGAGGCCGTAGATCCCGTTGCCGTTCTTCACCTGCGCCCACGTCGAGGCGCTGTAGTCCTTCTCGAACGAACCGAACCCGAACTGGTTGAGGTCGGCCAGTGAATCGGTCAGCGCGAACTGCGGGAGGGCGTAGTACTCGATCTGGGCCACGTCGGGGGCACCCGAGCCGGCCTTGATCGCGTTCTGGAGCTTGGTGTACTCCTCCTTGTTGGTCCCCGCGTTGACGTAGTTGACCTTGACGTTCGGGTATTCCTTCTGGAACGCGGCCACCTGGTCCTTGGCCGACGGCGTCCAGCTCCAGTAGGTGATCTCGCCGCCGGCCTTCAGCGCGGCGTCGACGGAGTCCTGGGTGCCGGTGGCGGCGGCGGGCGCGGAGGACGTGCCCCCGGACGAGCAGCCGACCGCGAGCGCGGCGGCCAGCGCGAGGGCGGCGGCCGCCTTGGCGCGGGTGCGGATTCTTGACATCGGATGTCCCTTCACGGCGGTGTGACGGCGGAGAGTTACTGCTTGACGCTGCCGGCGCTCAGGCCCGATTGCCAGAACCGTTGCATGAGCAGGAAAGCGACGACTAGGGGGATGATCGTGAGCAACGACCCGGTGAGCACCAGGTTGAAGATCGGCTGGGCGCCGGCGCCGTTGGCCTGGGCGCTCCACTGGTTGAGCCCGACGGTCAGCGGGTACCACTTCGGCTCGCTGAGCATGATCAGCGGCAGGAAGTAGTTGTTCCACGTCTGCACCATGGTGAACAGCGCGACCGTGATGATCCCGGGGACCAGCTGGCGCAGCGTCACGGTGAGGAAGATCCGGAGCTCGCCGGCGCCGTCGATCCGCGCCGCTTCCAGGAGCTCGTCCGGGATGGCGTCGGCGGCGTAGACCCAGATCAGGTACAGGCCGAACGGGCTGATCAGCGACGGGATGAGGACCGCCAGCGGCGTGTTGGTCAGCCCCATCTTGCTGAACATCAGGAACGTCGGCACGGCCAGCGCGGTCGGCGGCACGGCCACCGCCCCGAGGACGATGGCGAACACCGCGCGGCGGCCGGGGAAGCGGTACTTGGCCAGCCCGTACCCCGCCGCGGTGGCGAGGATCGTCGCGCCGCCGGCCCCGACCACGACGTACAGCAGGGTGTTGCCGAGCCAGCGGAAGAAGATCCCGCCGTTGTAGGTGAACGTCTGGCCGATGTTGTCGAACAGCGCGAACGTGCCGCCGAAGGACAGCCCCGACGTCGAGAACAGCGCCGGCTGGGTCTTGCTGGCGTTGATCACCAGCCACACCAGGGGAACCAGGGTGTAGATCAGGTACAGCGCCATGAAGCCGGTGAGGACACGCGACTTGCGGGGTTTCGTCACCGAGAAGGTGGCCACGTCACATCTCCTTCCGGGAGCCGCGCAGCTGCACGACGTAGGCGATGACCGCGGTGATCACGCCCATCACGATCGCGACGGTGGCGGAGTAGTTGTACTGCTGCCCGTTGAAGGAAAGGTTGTAGGCGTACATGTTCGGCGTGTAGAACGTGCCGATCGTGTTCGGGACCAGGTTGCGCATGATGTTCGGCTCGTTGAAGAGCTGGAAGCTGCCGATGATCGAGAAGATCGTCGCGACCACGATGGCGCCCCGGATCGCGGGGAGCTTGACCGACAGGATCGTGCGGAACGTGCCGGCGCCGTCGATCGCGGCCGCCTCGAACAGTTCCTTCGGGATCACCTTCAGCGCGGAGTAGAAGATGAGCATGTTGTAGCCCGCGAACTCCCACGTCACGATGTTGCCGATCGACGTGAGCAGCCAGCTCGGGGACAACGGCTGGACCGCGGTGCCGAACAGGTGGTTGAAGTCGGCCGCGAGCCCGAAGTGGTCACCGTAGATGAAGCCCCACATCAAGGCGGCGACGACCGCGGGGACCGCGTACGGCAGGAAGATCACGATCCGGAAGAACCCGGCGGCGTGCAGCCGGGCGCTGTCGATCGCGAGTGCGGCGATCAGCGCGAGCACCAGCATGATCGGCACCTGAACGGCGAGGAACACCAGCACCCGCCGGAAGGCCTCCCAGAACTTCGGGTCGCCGAAGACCTGGACGTAGTTGTCGGCGCCGACGAAGACCGTGCCGCCGAAGAAAGCCTGGTCGCGGAAGAGGCTCAGCACGAACGCGTAGACGACCGGCGCGATGAAGGTCAGCGCGAACACGAGCATGAACGGGGCGACGAAGAGCCAGCCCCGCCATTTCCGCCGCGGCCGGCGGGCCGCGGGCGCCCGGCGCGCCGGCACCGGCGCGGGCGGAGCCGCTGTGGACGTCATCGTCTCTCCGAGTGATCACGTGCGCCGGGCCCTGGACCCGGCGGGATGTTTACGTCAACATGGACGGCCGCAGAGTAACGTGTTGACGTAAACATGTCCAGGACACTGTGACAGCCGGGGCTTCGCCCCGGGCCGGGGGCTTCGCCACCCGGACCCCTGAGAAGCTAAAGGAGTGACCGTGCCGCGCCAGACAGCGACGTCATCCGCACCAGGCCCGTCCCGGCGCCGGGGCCCGTCGATGGCGGACGTCGCCCGCGAGGCGGGTGTCTCGGGCCAGACGGTTTCCCGGGTCGCCAACGGCAAGACCAATGTGGACGACGCGACGCGCGAGCGGGTCCTCGCCGCCATGCGCCGGGTCGGCTACCGGCCCAACAGCGCGGCCCGCGCCCTGCGCAACGGCCAGTTCCGCAGCATCGGCGTGATCATTTCGGCGCTCCCGACGTTCGGCAACAGCCGCACCCTCGACGCCATCGCGGCGGCGGTCGTGCCGGAGGGGTTCTCGATCATCCTGATGCCGGTGACGCGGCCGACCCAGGGCGAAGTGACGGGCGCGTTCAGCACGCTGAACGAGCAGGCCGTCGACGGCGTCATCATCCTCATCGAGCAACACCAGCTTGACCAAAGCGAAATCGAACTGCCGCACGGGCTCCCCGTGGTGGTGATCGACTCGAGTGCCCGGTACGACTACCCGGTGGTGGACAACGACCAGGCCGACGGCGCGGCCCGGGCGACCAGCCACCTGCTGTCCCTGGGGCACTCGACGGTCTGGCACATCGCCGGGCCGCCGCAGTCGTACTCGGCCGAGCGGCGCCGGAAGTCGTGGCAGGCCACTTTGGAGCGTGCGGGCCGGTTCGTCCCCCCGGTGGCGGTCGGCGACTGGTCACCGGAGTCGGGTTACCAGGCGGGCCTGCGCCTGGCGGCGGACCCGGAGGTGACGGCGGTGTTCGCGGCGAACGACCAGATGGCGTTGGGAGTGCTGCGCGCGTTGCACGAGACGGGCCGCGCGGTACCGGCTTCGGTGAGCGTGGTCGGCTTCGACGACATGGAGGAGTCAGCCCACTTCTGGCCGCCGTTGACAACGATCCGCCAGTCGTTCGAGGCGGTGGGCCGCCACGCGGTGAAGGCCCTCCTGGCGGAGATCGAGACGGGCACGGAAGCCGGCGAGCCGGTCCTCCTCCCGACGGAGCTGATCATCCGCTCCAGCACCGCCCCACCCCCGGCGTAACCGAAACTGTCGGTGCCCTCCGGTAGCGTGGAAAACGGGGGGCGCCCCCCGCGGCCCGGGCTCGCTTCCGTGATCAAGCGGGCATCACCTGTGCTTAGGCGGGCATCACCCGTGCTTCAGCGGGCATCACGCGTGCCTGGGCGGGCATCGGCGCGATGCCTCGCCGATCACGCGTGTCGCCCCTCCAATCACACGTGATGCCCCTCCAAACACGCGTGAGGCCTCTCCAAGCACGCGAGCCGACCCTTCTGGGACGCGGGCCGACCTCCGGGTACGCGAGCCGGGCGTGTGGGTGCGGGGGTGGGGATGTGCGCGGAGGCGGGTCGGAACGAGCGTGGGAAAGTGGTCGTTTCAGGCGGGCGGGGCGGGGGAATTACCGGCCACCAAGCCGGAAACCCCGGTACCCCCAACGTCTTAGTGGCGTGGACCATTCGGCCCCACGCCACGGAAACGAGACCGTCATGCTCGCCATTCTCGCCGCCGTTCTCTTCGGGCTCGCCCTGCTCATGGAACTCGCCGGGTTCGGGCTCGGCCCGGTGATCACCACCGGGACGCTCACCACCGCCGGGCTTCTCTGCGTTGCCCTGCACCTGGCCGGCATCGCCACCGACCGGTCGCGGTTCACCCGGCGGCGGCGGCGCTGACCTGCCGCAGCACCTGGGCGAACACCTCCGGCGACTGGGCTCCCGCCACGCCGTAGCGCTGGTCGATCACGAAGAACGGGACGCCGGACGCGCCGAGTGCGCGGGCCTGCTCGCCGTCCGATGCCACTTCTGCTTCGTACGCGTCGGATTCGAGCACCGCCCGCGCCTCGGCTTCGTCCAATCCCGCCTCCGCGGCCAGCGAAACCAGCGAATCGTGGTCGAACAGCGAACGCCGCTCGGTGAAGTGCGCGGCGTAGAACCGGTCGACGACGGCGTCGGCCAGACCGCGCTCGGCCGCGAAGTGGACCAGGCGGTGGCCGTCGACCGTGTTGCCCATGTGGACGCCGTCGAGGTGGTACTCGAGGCCGTCGGCGGCCGCGCGCTCCTCCATCTGGGCTTCCATCGCGTCCGCTTCTTCCAATGTCCGGCCGTACTTCTCGGCCAGCACCTCCCGCGTCGGCCGCGAAGTCCCGCGCGGGAACGACGGGTCGAGCTGGAACGAGTGGTGCACCACCTCGACGTCGACACCGACTTCGGCGACCGCCTGCTCGAAGCGGCGTTTGCCGAGATAGCACCAGGGACAGACCAGATCGGACCAGATGTCTACGCGCACGGAACCCAGGTAACCGAAGGGGTGCCGCGCACTTCAAGGTAACCGGCACCCACCAGCGGACTAGGGTGTCGCCGGTGACCGCCTCCACCGACGACATCGTCCGGCACGCCGCCCGCCTGCTGATGGCCGGCACCCGCCTCGACCTCGGGCGGATGGCCGCCGACCTCGGCATCTCGCGCACCACTTTCTTCCGCCGCGTCGGCAACCGCGAGGACCTGATGGGCGCCGGCCTCCGCCTGCTCTCCGACCGGACCTGGCAGCGCGCGCTCGACGGCTGGCGCGCCGACCACGGCGACGCGGTCCGCACCCCGGACGGCCGGCTGCGCTGCCTCTGGGTCATGGAGGCCTACCGCCGCGAAGTCGCCGGCAGCGAAGGCATGCGCAAGCTCATCGAGGCCGAGTCGAACGTCGCCCTGCGCGTGCTCACCGATCCGCGCGGTGCCGTGCAGCCCGGGCTGGTCGACGCGCACGTCACGCTGTTCCAGCAGGACGCCGACGCCGCCGGGCTGGCCCCGCTGGTCGGGCTTCCGGACCTGGCCTTCGCGGTGGTCCGGCTCGGCGAGTCCTTCCTCTACTCCGACGTCCTCGCCGCGCGCTCGGTCGACCTGACCGTCGCGACGACGCTGGTCGACACCCTCGTGCGCGGCGCCCTGGAGCCGGTGCGCGTGCCCTGAGCGACCGCCCAGTTCGTCAAGCCGCTCCCCCATTCGGAGGATGTGGAACATTTCGCCAAGGTGTTTCATAGGCGGAGGGGAAGCGGTTACCCCGCATCCCGCCCGCGGCACGTCCTTCCGTTGCCGTGCACCAGTTCTGCCGATCCGCCCGTCTGTGTCCGGGCGTGCTTTCGCCTGCCCGGGGAAAGAGAGCGATCCATGTCCGCACCCACCAGCCCGCCGACGACGTCCGGCTTGGGTGAGAAAATTTCCCGCCGACGCGGGTGGCGCGCCAAGGCCGCCGGCGTCGTGCTGGGCGCCCTGGCGCTGACCACCGCGGTCGCCGCGCCGGCACCCGCCGCCGCGAACCCCTACGAGCGGGGCCCCGACCCGACCACCGCCAGCATCGAAGCCAGTCGCGGGTCGTTCGCGACGAGCACCGCCACGGTGTCCCGGCTGGCCGTCTCCGGCTTCGGCGGCGGCACCATCTACTACCCGACGACCACGACCGCCGGCACGTTCGGCGCGATCTCGATCGCCCCCGGCTTCACCGCCACCCAGTCGAGCATCGCCTGGCTGGGCCCGCGCCTGGCGTCACAGGGCTTCGTGGTGTTCACCATCGACACCATCACCACCTCCGACCAGCCCGACAGCCGCGGCCGGCAGCTGCTGGCCTCCTTGGATTACCTGACGCAGCAGAGCAGCGTCCGGTCGCGGATCGACAGCAGCCGGCTCGGCGTCGTCGGGCACTCCATGGGCGGCGGCGGCACGCTCGAAGCGGCGCGCTCCCGGCCGTCGCTGCAGGCCGCGGTGCCGCTGACCGGCTGGAACCTGACGAAGAACTGGTCGACGCTGCGGGTGCCGACGCTCGTCGTCGGGGCGCAGTCGGACACCATCGCGCCGGTGGCGTCGCACTCGATCCCGTTCTACGCCACTCTTCCGTCCACTCTGGACCGGGCCTACCTGGAACTGCGCGGCGCCAGCCACTTCGCACCCAACACGTCGAACACGACGATCGCGAAGTACACCCTGTCCTGGCTCAAGCGGTTCATCGACAACGACACCCGCTACGAGCAGTTCCTCTGCCCGATCCCTAGCACCAGCCTGTCCATTTCGGACTACCGCGGCAACTGCCCGCACAACGGCTAGCCGCCGAGGGTGACGACCACCTTGCCCTTGGCGTGCCCTGCTTCCGAATAAGCGAACGCGGCACGCAGGTCGTCGAACGGGTAGTTCCGGTCGACGACCGGCGTGACCGCGCCGCGCTCCACGAAACCGGCCAGCTCACGCAGCACCGCCGCCTTGTCCGCGCAGGCCACGGCGTCCGCGAGCACCACCCGCCGCCGCGCCGGAAGCCCCGATGCGAGGGCGGCGAAGACGTGCCCCGCGGGCTGCACCCACCGCCCGGCCGGGCCCCCGACGGCGACGAAGGTGCCGCCCCGCACCAGCACCCGCCGGCAGGCGAACACCGACCGGCTGCCGGCGATGTCCAGCACGATGTCGTAGCGGCGGTCGCTGCGCGTGAAGTCCTCCGTCCGGTAGTCGAAGACGTGCTCCGCGCCGAGCGAGCGCACCAGGGAGACGTTGGTGCTCACCGCGTCGACCCGCGCCCCGAGCGCCCGCGCCAGCTGGACGGCGAAGGTGCCGACCCCGCCGGAAGCGCCGTTGACCAGCACCCGCTGCCCGGCCTCGACACCTCGCAACGCGAGCAGGGCGGTCACGGCCGCCATCGGCATCGCCGCCGCCTGCTCGTGGGTGAGGTTCGCCGGCATCGGCGCCAGCAGCTCCTCGGGCACGCAGACGTACTCGGCGTGCGCACCCCGCGGCAGCAGCGCGTAGACGTCGTCGCCCGGCGCGAACCGGTCGCCGGCCGACGCGACCCGGCCGGCCAGGTCGCAGCCGAGGACGCCGGCCCGCGGACGCAGCCCGAAGCCGCCGGACATCAGCCGCGCGAGGTACGGCTCGCCTCTCAGGTAGTGCCAGTCGTACGGGTTGACCGAAGTGGCGTGCACCCCCACCAGCACTTCGCCGGGACCAGGCACCGGCTGCGGCACGTCTTCCCAGGTCAAGCTGTCGGGCGAACCGTACGCACGCTGCACCAAAGCCTTCATGACGTCTCCCTTACGTTGTAAGTCTTACGTCGTAAGGTAGCTCCGGGCCGAGCCCGGGGTCAAGGGGGACTTACGTTGTACGATCCAGTCCGTGACCACCGAAGCCCGGACCCCGCTGAGCCGGGAACGCGTGCTGCGGGCGGCCGTCGCGCTCGCCGACGAGCACGGCCTGCGCTCGGTGACCATGCGCCGGCTCGCCGAGGACCTCGGCGCCGAGGCGATGTCGCTCTACTACCACGTGGCCAAGAAGGAAGACGTGCTCGACGGGATCGTCGAGGTGGTCGCCGAGGAGATCAACGACGTCGTGGCCGGCCTGGCGCCCGGCCCGGACTGGAAGCAGACGGCCCGGCGGCGCATCCTCGCGGCGCGCCAGGTTTTCCTCCGCCACCCCTGGGCGCCCGGCCTGTTCGGCACGCGTTCGGCGACGAGCATCGCGGTGCTGAAGTACTACGACGGCCTGGTCGGCCTGATGCGCGAGGGCGGGTTCTCGCACGACCGGATCCACCACGCGCTGCACGCGCTGGGCAGCCGCGCGCTCGGGTTCAGCCAGGAACTGTTCGACCCGAACGCCGGGGCGTCGGCCGAGGTGCCCGCGGAACTGGCCGCCCAACTGCCGAACCTGGTCGGGATGCTGGCCGAAATCGCCCACGACGACCCGGAGTCGACCCTGGGCTGGTGCGACGACCAGGCGGAGTTCGAATTCGGGCTGGACCTCGTCCTCGACGGCCTCGACCGGCTGCGGTAGCCCACCAGCTGGGACGACCCCGCCCACCGGGGCAAAATCGAAGCTGTGTCACGACCACTGCGGAAGCTCGGCTTCCTGACCATCGGCCTGTTCGACGCGGCCGACCCGCGCCGGGGCCACGAGTCGACGCTGGAGATCATCGAACTGGGCGAACGCCTCGGGTTCGACAGCGCCTGGGTGCGCCACCGGCACCTCCAGTACGGCATTTCCTCGCCGGTCGCCGTGGTGGCCGCCGCGTCGCAGCGGACCAGCCGGATCGAGCTCGGCACCGCGGTGATCCCGCTCGGCTGGGAAAACCCGCTGCGGCTGGCCGAGGACCTCGCCACCGTCGACCTGCTCTCGGGCGGGCGGCTCAACCCCGGGCTCAGCGTCGGGCCGCCGATGCGCTGGGACGACGTCAAGCACGCCCTCTACCCGGACACCGCGGACGTCGAAGACTTCTCGTACGACCGGGTGCAGCGGCTGCTGGACTTCGTGCGCGGCGAGCCGGCGACGGGCTTCAGCGGCACCCAGGGCTTCGAGGTGTTCTCGGACCGCGTCCAGCCGCAGGCGCCCGGCCTCGGCGACCGCCTCTGGTACGGCGGCGCGAGCCTGCGCTCGGCGGAGTGGGCCGGCAAGCACCGGATGAACTTCCTGACCAGCAGCGTGGTCAAGGCCGAAGGCGAGAGCACGGACTTCGCCGAAATCCAGCTCTCGCACATCCGGACGTTCCGCGAGCACCACCCCGAAGGCCGCATTTCGCAGGGCCTGGTCGTGATCCCCACCGACGGCGCGACGCCGGAACAGCGGGCGAAGTACCAGGCCTACGCCGAAAACCGGCTGCCCCGCACGGCGGAACCGCAGGGCCCCGCGCGGATGCTGTTCTCCCCCGACTTCGTCGGCACGTCGGCGGAAATCGCCGAGCGGCTGCATGCGCACCAGGCGTTCCGCGAGATCGACGAGGTGGCTTTCGCCCTGCCGTTCACCTTCGAACACGAAGACTACGTGCAGATCCTCACCGACATCGCGGAACGCCTGGGCCCCCTGCTCGGACGCTAGATCACTTGTTGGTACCCGGCGTCAGCACCTTGTCGATCACGAAGACCGTGGCGTTCTTCGTGGGGATGTTGCCGCACAGGATCTTCGCGCCGTTGATCGTCATGCTGTCGCCGGAGCCCTCGATCTTCACCGGACCGCCGGCGGTGTTGAGCGTGTCGACCGAACCGGCCGCGGCGAGGCCCTTGGCGTCGTAGCGCTTGCCGACGACGTGGTACTGCAGGATCGGCGCCAGCTCGGCGGGCTTGCCGGCCAGCTCGTTGAACTTGGCGTCACCGAGAGCGGCGAACGCCGGGTCGGCCGGCGCGAAGACCGTGATGGCCTCCTGGCTGTTCAGCGTGTCGACCAGGTTGGTGGCCTTGACCGCGGCCACCAGCTTGGTCAGCAGCGGGTTGGTCGAGGCGGCCGAGGCGACCGGCTGCGGGCCCATCGAGTCCAGCGAACCGGGCGCGGAACCCTGCGGCAGCTGCGAACAGGCCGGGCCGAAGACGTCGGCGTTGGTGGTCACGCCGGACCCACCGGCCGCCATGCTGGACGACGGCGCGGACATCGACGACGACGGAGCCGGCGCCGGGGCGCTGCTGGAGCTGCCCGACGAAGCGGTGTCGCTACCGCTGCACGCGGTCAGCGAAAGGGCGGCGACAGCGGCGACACCGATTCCGGCGACACGAAGCTTGGTCACGAAAATCACTCCCATAAGCGGCTGAGAACTTCTTCTTGCTCGGTATTCGGAACTACTTTCAAATCGGCTTGGCCCCCATTCGGGTGATCCGGGTCACCGTGCCGTGAAAGCGATGCTGTGCCACCCGGTCGCGCCGTCGGGGACCGTCCCGGCGCGCATTTCGGTCTGCGTGGACCCGGTTTTGTCCGTCGCCCGGCAGACGACCTGGTGGCCGCCGGGCGCGAGGTCGAACTCGAGCCACCACATGCGCCAGGTGTCGACGTTGACTTCCTGCGACAGCATGGCTTCCCGCCACGGACCGTTGTCCATGCGCAGTTCGACCTTGGCGATCCCGGTGTGCTGCGCCCAGGCGACCCCCGCGACCCGGACCTTCCCCGACGGGACGGTTTCGAAACCCTTCGGCGTGTCAATTCTCGATTCCGTTTTGATCGGGGCCTCCTGGCCCCACCCGCGTTTCAGCCAGTACGCCTGCCGCGCCCCCCAGGTCGTGACTTCGAGGTCGGTCACCCATTTCGTGGCCGACACGTAGCCGTACAACCCGGGAATGACGAGCCGGGCCGGGAAACCGTGCTCGATCGGCAGCGGCTCGCCGTTCATGCCGATGGCGAGCATGGCCCCGCGCGCCCGGTCCAGCGCCGCGGCGACCGGGCTCCCGGACGTCCAGCCGTCCACACTGGACGAAAAGAGCTGCTCGGCACCCGGCCGCACCCCGGCCTCTTCGAGCAGGCCGGCCAGGTCGACGCCGATGAAGTTCGCGGTGGAGACGTAGGTGCCGCCGACCTCGTTGGACACGCAGGTCATCGTGATCGTGCGTTCCACCAGCGGCCGGTTCCGGATGTCGTCGTAGCGGTACCGGAGTTCGCGGTCGACCATCCCGTGCAGCCGCAGGCTCCAGTCCTCGGCCCGCACCTGCGGCACGGTCAATGCGGTGTCCACCCGGTAGAAGCGGTCGTTGGGCGTCAGGAACGGCGGCGTGCCCAGCTTCGCGAAGTCGGCGTCGGCCGGGATCATCGGCGCGGTCCGGGCCGGGACGAGCCGCCCGACCGCTGCGCGCGACGCCGCCGCGTCCCGGCGGCCGGCGAGCAGCTGCCCGCCGAGACCGGCGACCCCCGCGCCCACGACGACTCCCGCGCCCGCCAGCAGCACCGTCCGGCGCGACGAGTCCGGGGCGGCGGTGTTGCCGGCGAGCCGGTGCAGGACGGCGAACGTCCCCACCCCGGCGACCAGGCTCGCCAGCGGGGCGAGCAGCGCGACCGCGTCGAGGTCGGGCCGCGCGTACACCGCGACCAGGCCGACGAGCCCGAACCCGGTGATCACCACCAGCCCCGGCACCGGCGTCCGGCGCGACAGCAGGCCCGCCACCGCCGCGACGGCCACCATGACGACGGCCATCCCGGACAGCAGCACGAGCTTGTCGTAGGTGCCGAAGGTGCGGACGGCGAAGTCCTTCAGCCACACCGGGGTCAGGTCGATGGCACCGTTGCCCACGGCCAGGTAGGGCGACGCGTTGACGCCGACGAACCCGGCGACGAGGTGGCCGGCCGCCAGTGCGGCGGCGAGCGCCAGCACGCCGAGCAGGGCGGCCCACCCGCGGCTACGCAAGGGAAATCCTGGTGACGGCGGGGGTCGTCGGGCCGGCCGAACCCCCGGCGGGCTCGACGGTGATCCCGATCCGGTCGACGTCGGCGGGCAGCTCGGCCACCAGCATCCGCTGCGACACCTCGGTCGTCATCAGCCCGGCCGAGCGCGCGTGCCCGCCGCCGATCAGCCACACCTGGTAGACGTGCCCGGCGTCGAGGGCCGGCAGGTCCGAGGCGAGCAGCACGGCCTGGTGGCGGCTGCGCGAGACGACGAGCGTGGTGTGCCCTTGGCCGGCCCCCTGGATCGCGGCCGCGTCCGGCGCGCTCAGCACCGAATCGACCGGCGCCGGCGTCCGGACCACGCCGAACACGACTGCCACCACGGCCGCCGCGGCGGCCCCGAACAGGGCGAAGCGCACCTGCCACGTCTTGGCCCGGCTCAGCCGGCGGACCACCGGCACCCTCGGCGGCAGCTGGCGGGTGCGGGCCACGTCGGCGAGCACCACCAGCTTCAGCGACGGCGGCGGGTCCACCGCGGCCGCCACGCCCAGCCGCGCGCCGGTCGCCCGCAGCTCGGCCACCTCCTGGCGGCAGGCGGCGCACTCGCCGAGGTGGCGTTCGAACTCGGCGCGGTCCGCAGCGGACACCGCGTCCAGGGCGTACGCCCCGGTCATCGTGTGCAGCTCGGCGGTCATCGGTCCACCCCCAGGCAGTCGCGCAGCCGGATCAGGCCGTCGCGGATGCGGGTCTTGACCGTGCCCGGCGCGACCTTCAGCACCTCGGCGACCTCGGGGTAGGTGTAGCCGTTGTAGTAGGCGAGCACGATCGACTCGCGCTGCAGGTCGGTCAGCGCGGCCAGGCACTGCCGCACCCGCTGCTGCTCCAGACCGGCCAACGTGGACTCGGTGACCTCGTCGAACGGCCGCCGGACGTCCATCAGGCCGGCCCGCTCCTCGCGGTCGACGCCGGCCTGGTGCGAGCGCACGCGGTCGACGGCCCGGCGGTGCGCGATGGTCAGCACCCACGACAGGGCGCTGCCGCGGTCCGGCTCGTACCTCGTGGCCTTGCGCCACACCTCCACCAGCACCTCCTGCGCCACCTCTTCGGCCTGCGCGTGACTGCGCAGCACGCGCGTCGCGAGCCCGAGGACCGGACCGGCGACGAGGTCGTAGAGCGACGCGAACGCCGTCTCGTCGCCCGCCGCGACCCGCGCGAGCAGCTCTTCGGCGCTCGGCGCGGGCGCCGGTGCCTCGTCCGGTGGCAGCCGCAGCCGCCCACGCTCACCCATTCCCGGTCCTCCAGTCACCCCTGACTTGCCGGGGGTTCGCGGCCGGACGGCGAAGCGGACTGGTGCCGGGTGGCCTTTCCCACCCGGACGGCGCAAATCCGCCGCCGGAACCCATCCGGAGGCCGTGCGGCTCCGAATGCCCGTCGGGTGCTTGGTCAGCGCCGTGCGGACCGCCGGCCAGGGCACGGTCCGGGAGGGCCTGAGCCTGGCCGGGCGGCACCGGCTTGCCCGCTCGCTCTGCTCACCGCGGCGTGGATGTGCCGAGCAACGCGTGATCGGAAGGTCGGCACGCGTGATTGAGGGGTCGACACGCGTATCTGGACGGCCGGTGGGTGTACCTGGACATCGCGGGCTGGAAAGACCGGTCACCGGTGGTGACCGTGCGTGAGGGACTTGCCCGTTCGGCCACGCCGACGGTGACCTCGGACACTTCTTGATCACCCTGGCGTGTGAAAGTTTTTCGGATCGCTGGGCGTTGAACTGACTATGGGTTATCCCTGGAAGCAGCCGAAGTTAACCGACGAGTAGCAAGGGGGCCGAAATGGCCGACCCGCACACCGTGACCAACGCCCGCATCGACTTCGCCCTCCGCACCTTCGGGGCCGGACCGCGACCGGTGCCGGCCGAGCTGGAGCACGACACCCGCGACCCGTACGCGGTCGCCGTGGTGCTGCACGCCGGCCCGAGCGCGGTCCGGTGGCTCTTCGGCCGCGACCTCCTGGCCGACGGCCTGCTCGCCCGCTGCGGCGACGGCGACGTGCGCATCGGCCCGGCCGGCGACCCCGCGCTGGTCGTCGTCGAGCTGAGCTCCCCGGACGGCGCCGCGGTGCTCGAGGCCCCGGCGAAGGAGATCGCGGCCTTCCTCGACCGCACCTACGACGTCATCCCGGCCGGCAGCGAGAGCGACTGGTTCGACTTCGACGAGGAACTGGCGAAGCTGTCCTACCAGGATTGAGGCTTGTTCTGGTCAGCCCGCCGCGCCCCTCGCGCGAACCGGCGGCTGAAAAGCGAAGTCATGCGGCGGGCGACGGCAGAACAAGCCTCACCTGAGTACCGTCCCCGGGCGTGAGCTTCTTCCTGACGAAGGTCCTGGCCGCGCTCGAGGACGGCGGTGACCGCGTCCTGTTCCACGCGAGCGACAGCGTCACCACCTACCACGAGGCCCGTGACCGGCTGCGCCGTCTCCACGGCGGGCTCGGCGAAACCAAGGCCACCGTCGCCCTCGATCTGCGCAACCGGTCCGAGACGGTCCTCGTCCAGCTGGCGGCCCTCCTGCGCGGCGCGACCGTGCTCCTGGTTCCCGCCTCGGCGCCGACAGCGAGCCGGCTGGCCGCGGCGCGCGGCGCCACCGTCGTCACCGACCGGCCCCACGATTGGCCCGGCGCCGACACGAAAACCCTCGACGACCTCGACGGCGAACCCGAGCCGCTCGACCCGCCGGAGACCGTCCGCCTGCTCTTCCCCACCGGCGGCACCACCGGCACCCCCAAGCTCATCCGCCACAGCGGCATCTACGACGGCATGGCGTACCTCTTCACGCCGTCGCCGGACGGCCCGGGCCGCACGCTGCTCGTCGCCCCGATGACGCACATGACCGGCAACGCGACCGTGCTCGGCACGCTGCTGCGGCAGGACACCCTCGTCGTCCACGACGGTTTCGACGCAGGTGCCGTCCTCGACGCGATCCAAGAGCACCGCATCGACACGCTCTCCCTGACGCCGCCGCGGCTCGCCGCGCTCCTCGACCACCCGAAGCGGCCGGAAACCGACCTCACCAGCGTCCGCTCGCTCTCCCTCGGCGCCGCACCGCTGCCGCCGCACCGGCTCGCGCAGGCCCTCGACGTCTTCGGCCCGGTCGTCGGCCAGGGTTACGGCCTCACCGAGGCGCCGATGATCGCGAGCATCTCCGCCGCCGAGCTGATCGGCCGCCCGGAGCGGCTCGGCTCGGTCGGCCGGATCGTGCCGGGCATGGAGGCGCGGATCACCGAAGACGGCGAGGTCGAAGTGCGCGGGCTGTCCATGATGGACGGTTACCTCGGCGGCGCGGAGATCGGCGCGGGCTGGCTGCGCACCGGCGACCTCGGGCGCTTCGACGACGAGGGCTACCTCTACCTGCTCGACCGCGCGGACGACGTCGCCGTGGTCGGCGAGCACGGCACGAAGGTCCCCACGACCGTCGTCGAACACGCCCTGGAGACGCACCCGGCGGTGCGCAGCGCGGCCGTCTTCGGCCACGGCGACCGGCTGCACGCCGTCGTCGTCGCGACGAGCGAGGTCACGGCGGCCGACCTGCAGGCGCACGCCCGGGACACCTTCGGCCAGGAGCACTACGTCCCGGCGCGGGTGGACTTCGCCGACGCGCTGCCGCTCACCGACGTCGGCAAGGTCGACAAGCGCGCCCTCGCTCAGCTCGTGACGGCCCCGTAGGACGACGACCGCACCAGCTTCACGTACTTGCCGAGCACGCCCTCTCCGAACTTGTTCGGCAACGGCTCCCAGCCTTCGCGGCGCCGGGCCAGCTCGGCGGCGTCGACCAGCAGGTCGATGCTGCGCGCCTTGATGTCGACGGCGATCCGGTCGCCGGTGCGGACGAATGCGATCGGGCCGCCGTCGACCGCCTCGGGCGCGACGTGGCCGATGCACAGGCCGGTGGTGCCGCCGGAGAACCGGCCGTCGGTCAGCAGCAGGACGTCCTTGCCCAGCCCGGCGCCCTTGATCGCCGCGGTGATCGCCAGCATCTCGCGCATGCCCGGCCCGCCCTTGGGGCCTTCGTAGCGGATGACGACGACGTCGCCGGCCTCGATCCGGCCCTCGTTCAGCGCCGCCATGGCTTCCTGCTCGCGTTCGAACACGCGCGCCGGGCCCTCGAAGTTGGCCGTGTCGAAACCCGCGGACTTCACGACCGCGCCTTCCGGGGCGAGCGAGCCGCGCAGGATGGTGATGCCGCCGGTCGGGTGCAGCGGGTTGTCCAGGCCGCGCAGCACTTCACCGTCGATCGGGTCGGGGGCGAGCTCGGCGAGGTTCTCGGCCACCGTGCGGCCGGTGACGGTGAGCGCGTCGCCGTGGATCAGGCCCTCGTCCAGCAGGGCCTTCATCAGCACCGGGATGCCGCCGTGGCGGTCGATGTCGTTCATGACGTACTTGCCGAACGGCTTCAGGTCGCCCAGGTGCGGGACGCGGTCGCCGACGCGGTTGAAGTCGTCGAGGGTCAGCTCGACCTTGGCCTCGTGCGCGATGGCCAGCAGGTGCAGCACGGCATTGGTCGAACCACCGAGGGCCATCACGACGGTGATGGCGTTCTCGAACGCCTCCCGCGTGAGGATGTCCCGCGCGGTGATGCCCTTCTCGAGGAGGCCGACGACGGCTTCCCCGGACAGGTGGGCGTAGTGGTCGCGGCGGCGGTCCGCGGACGGCGGCGCGGCCGAACCCGGCATGCTCATCCCCATGGCTTCGGCCGCCGACGCCATCGTGTTCGCGGTGTACATCCCACCGCAGGCACCCTCACCGGGGCAGATGGCGCGTTCGATCCGGTCGAGGTCGGCGTTCTGCATGCGTCCGGCCCGGCACGCGCCGACCGCCTCGAAGGCGTCGATCAGCGTGACGTCCTTCTCGGTGCCGTCGGTGAGCTTGACCCAGCCGGGGGCGATCGTGCCCGCGTAGAGGAACACCGAGGCCAGGTCGAGGCGCGCAGCGGCCATCAGCATGCCCGGCAGGGACTTGTCGCAGCCGGCCAGCAGGATCGAGCCGTCGAGCCGCTCGGCCTGCATGACCGTCTCGACCGAGTCGGCGATGACCTCGCGGGAGACCAGCGAGAAGTGCATGCCGTCGTGGCCCATGGAGATGCCGTCGGACACCGAGATGGTGCCGAACTGCAGCGGGTAGCCGCCGGCTGCGTGCACGCCTTCCTTCGACGCCTGGGCCAGCCTGTCCAGGGACAGGTTGCACGGCGTGATCTCGTTCCACGAGCTGGCGACGCCGATGATCGGTTTCGTCCAGTCGCCGTCGCCCATCCCGACCGCGCGCAGCATGCCTCTGGCGGGCGCGGCCTCGATCCCGTCGGTCACCGTGCGGCTGCGGGGCTTGGGGTCGATCGTCATCGCGGGCCTCCGATACGACGTTCGGGCGCTGGTCATGTTACCAACGGACGCGCGGTCCGCTGGCCGGAACGATTTCCTTCCCGGAGCTGCGCAAAACGGCGAAAACTCAGGCCATGATCGCCACAGTGGTGTGGGGCACGGGCAACGTCGGCCGTGCGGCAATCCGGGCCGTCGACGCCCATCCGGCGCTGAAACTGACCGCGGTGCTCGTCCACGACCCGGCGAAGGTCGGCAAGGACGCCGGTGAGCTGGCCGGGGTCGGCGAGCTGGGGGTCGCCGCGACGGACGACATCGAGGCCGTCCTGGCGGCGAGTCCGCGCGCGGTCGTGTACGCCGCTTCGGGAGACGTCCGGTTCGACGACGCGCTCACCGACATCATGCGCGCGGTCCGGGCGGGCGCGGTCGTCGTGACCCCCGCCTTGTACCCCCTCTACGACCAGCGGAACGCGCCGAAAGAGTTGCGTGACCCGGTGCTCGCGGCGATCGAGGACGGCGGCGGCTCGCTGTTCGTCTCCGGCGTCGACCCCGGCTGGGGCAACGACGTGCTGCCGCTGCTGATCAGCGGGCTCGGCACGGACGTCGACGTCGTCCGCTGCCAGGAGATCTTCGACTACTCGACGTACGAGCAGCCCGACTCCGTCCGGTACCTGGTCGGGATGGGCCAGCCGATGGACTACGACCCGCCGATGCTGATGACCGGCGTGCCGTCGATGGTGTGGGGCGGGCAGGTCCGGCTGATCGCGCGCGGCCTCGGCGTCGAGGTCACCGAGCTGCGCGAGACGCTGGACCGGCGCCCGCTGGACGAGACCGTGACCACGCGGACCATGGGCGAGTTCGAGAAGGGCACCCAAGGCGCGGTGCGGTTCGAGGTCCAGGGCATCGTCGACGGCGAGCCGCGGATCGTCATCGAGCACGTCACCCGCATCCACGCCTCCTGCGCGCCGGACTGGCCCACGCCGCCCAGCGGCGACGGCGCCCACCGCGTGATCATCGAAGGCCGGCCGCGCATCGAGGTCACCGTCGAGGCGACCGACGAAGGCGAGAACCGGTCGGCGGGCGGCAACGCCACCGCCGTCGGCCGCCTGGTCGGCGCGATCGACTGGCTGGCCGCGGCGGAACCCGGCCTCTACGACGCACTCGACGTCCCGCTGCGACCGGCAGCCGGCAAGCTCGGAAGGAGCCGCTCGTGAACATCGACCTCCCCGCCGGCAAGGACCCGATCGGGTACGTCTGGGGCGAAATGGTCCCCGGCATCGGGATCGCCGCGTCCAAGTTCTCGCTGGCGGTGTACGAGCACACGACGCTGGGGCTGCGGGAGTTCGAGGCCGCGCGGCTGCGGATCGCGCAGATCAACGGCTGCGTCTTCTGCCTCGACTGGCGCACCGAACGCGACGGCGTCAAGGTCGAGCCGGAGTTCGCGGACGCGGTGGCGGAGTGGCGCACGACGGACCGCTTCGACGAGCGGACGCGGCTGGCGGCGGAGTACGCCGAGCGGTACGCGACCGACCACCACAACCTCGACGACGAGTTCTGGAAGCGGATGTCCGCTTCGTACAGTCAGCGGGAGATCGTCGAGCTGTCGATGAGCCTCGGTGCGTGGCTCGCGTTCGGACGGTTGAACCACGTCCTCGGCCTCGACACGGTCTGCGTCCTCCCGCACTCGTCGTGAGTGGTAAGGCGGGTTAGAACCCGCC
>NZ_JBSGJD010000140.1:0-25116 GCF_053605405.1 Amycolatopsis sp. NPDC003861 | reverse complement strand
CCAGGCCTGCGCCGGATGGCCCGAAACCCCACCCGGCCACTCACACTCTTCGGAATCACCACATGACCAGCACAAACGACTTTGCCGGAACCCTGCCCGGGGCGGGGAGGGCAGCCTGCCGGCGATCCGCCGGGCGCGGCGACCTAAGTCGCGTCGGGCCTGGACAGCAGCTCCCGCAGCGTTGCCAGCAGCTCGCGCCGGTCCGCCGCTCCCAGCTTGCCGCGGATGCGGGCCATGTGGTGCTCCACCGTCTTGCCCGAAATGAACAGCTTGCTGCCCGCCTGCTTGTACGTCAGCCCCTCGACGACCAGGCGGGCCACCTCCAGCTCGCGCTCGCTCAACGCCGCCAAGCCCGTCCCGGCCGCCGGTTCCGATGGTGCTCCCGGGTCGCGGCGGGCCGCCGTTCCCTGGAACTGGCGGGCCGCCTCGAGGAGCTGGACCATCGCCTTGCGGTCGGACGTGCGGATCGCCGCCTGGCCGGCCAGGCGGGCCGCGTCCCAGCGCAGCCCCAGGTCGTGCAGCTCGGCCGCCGCCGCCGTGATGGCGTCCGGGTCGAAACTTCCGCCGAGGACCGCCAGCCAGCCCTGGGCCGCCGTGGCCAGGGCGCGGGGGTGGCGGCCGCAGTGGGCGTGGGTGGTCAGCGTCGCCAGGTGGGCCTTGACCGCGTCCGCGTCCTCCAGGGTGATCGCCGCGTGCAGCTCGTGCCACACCAGGGAGACCGTCCACAGTGGAGGCTCGCCCAGCCGGGCCAGGAGGCCGTGGGCGCGCTCGAACTGGCCGGACAGCTTGGCGAACGCGCCGGTGCGGGCCGCCGCGATCGCCAGCTCACCCAGCGGCAGCAACGTGAACAGGTCCGTCTGCTGCCGCATCGACGCCTGGTACGCCCGGTTCCACGACCGCTGCAGGCCGACGAGGTCGCTCGCCCGGCGCGCCAGGCCGAGTTCCAAGGTGGCGAAGAACAGCTCGTCGCGCGCCTCCAGGGAACGGCCCGCGACGGCGTCGCGGTGTTCGGCCGCCGTCGCCAGGTCGCCCGCCGTCATCGCGACCCAGCCCAGCAGCAACCGGTGGCGCGCGGCCAGGAGATCGCCGCCGGTGCCGCCGTCTAGCGCCCTGCTCAGCACGGACTCCGCCAGCGCCAGCTCGCCCGTGTGCAGGGCGACGAGCGCGGCCAGCGCGGCCGGGCTGTCCGGCAGCAGCGTGCCGCCCAGCGCGGGCTCCAGCATCGTGGCCGCGCCCAGCAGCGTCGACAACGTCTCCGTCGCGCAACCGGACACCGAATCCACGATGCCGCGGGCCATCCGGGTGGCCGCGCCGGCGAACAGCGTCGGCGCGACGCCCGGCGTGGGGGAGTCGAGCAGCCGCCGGGCGCCCTCGAGGTCGCCGGTGCCGACCAGGGCCGTCGCCGAGAACGCGTCGGCGCGGCCCGCCCAGTGGTACAGCTCGGCGCTGCGGGCCAGTTCGCCGCGGTGCGCCAGTACGGTCGCCGCGATTTCCGCGCCCGCCGCCCGGGTTTCCGCGTCGGCCGCGCCGAGCATCCCGTCGCCGAGCCGCAACGCCGTGTCGAGGTCGCCGGACAACGCGGCCGCGCGCGCCCAGCCCGCCGTGACGGCCGCCGAGCGGTCGCCCGCTTCGGCAGCGGCCTCGAACAACTGCGTCGCCAAGCGCGCGTCGGACGGCAGCGCTTCCGCTGCTGCCGCGGCGAACGCGGCCGCCGCGGACGCTCCCGAGCTGCCCGTGCCGAGCAGGGAGCGGGCCAGGTCGAGCACCGGGAGGCCGTTCGCCAGCTGCAGTTCGACCAGCCGCTGCACCGTCGTGAGCCGGCGCGCGGGTGGCCCGAAGTCGCGGACGGCGGCCGCGGCCAGCGGCAGCAGCGTGTCGTCGGGGGCCAGCAGGCCGGTGGCGCGGGCGCCCTCGACGATGGCGGGCAGCTGGTCGGGCCGCCGGTCGAGCAGCGCGCACAGCAGGTCCAGGTTGCGCCCGGCGCCGGCCTCGGCCGCGATCAGGTAGCGGAGGACGTCGTCGTCGAGCTCGTCGAGCTCGGGCCGGAACTCCTCCAGCCGCCCCCGCAGCGCGCGTTCGGCCAGCCGTGGCACCCCGCCGCTGCGCGCGTGCAGCTCGGCGGCGGCCGCGGGGTCGGCGGGCGCACCCGTCACCGCGGACATCAGCCGCGCCACGTCTTCGACGCCGAGCGGGCCGAGCTGCAGCAGCGTCCAGCCGGGCGCCACCGCGGCCGGCCGGTGCGCGACGACGATCGGGCCGTCCGCGCCGGCGAGCAGGTCTTCGAGCTGGTCCGGGCCGAGCCGGTCGGCGTCGTCGACCAGCACGGCCTCGACGCCGGCCTCGCGGTAGCGGCGGTCGAGCGCGGTGAGCAGCACGCTCTTGCCGTACCCGCCGGGAGCGACGACGGCCAGGCGCAGGGGAGCGGCCGGTTCGGCGGCGACGCGGTCGAGCAGCTGCCGCGCCGCCGGGTGCACCGGAACGGTGTGCGGCGAGGGAACCTGCGTGAGCAGAGTGTTCAACAGTGACCTTCCCCGGCGGGGACGCAATGGGTGGGGGACGGAGAGGGACCGGCGGTGGCTTCGCGGGCGGTGACGGTGATCACCACGGCCGAGACCGCCGCGGCGAGCACCAGGACCGCGGCGGCGAGGGGCCGCCGCCGCTTGAACAGGCTGAGCGGGCCGGTGCGCTCGGGCAGCTCGAACGGCGTGATCTCGACCGGCGGCCGGGGCGGCCGCTCGCCGAGCTCACCGAGCGTGTCCACCTTGGGGAGCAAGGTGGTTTCGACGGCGGGGGGTTCCTGCGGGGTGCCGCGGTGGTCGGCGCGCAGGGCCGCGAGGGCAGCCGCGCCGAGCGCGGCGGTCGCCGGCGGAACCGGTCCCGCGAACACCGGGCACGGCGGCCGGGCCGGCAGCGCGTGCGGCGGGACATCGCCGCAGAACACCACCCCGGCGAGCCCCTTGGGGGACGTCGAGGCCGCTCCGGCGAGCGCGAACAGCGTGCTCAACGCGGCCGCCGGGGCCACGCCCTCGGCGCTCTGGCCGGGCTGCCAGCCACTGGCGCCGCTCGCGGTCGCGAGCGTCACGTTCACGCCGTCGGTGCCGAACTCGCAGACCCCGGCGACCTGGGCACCGGGCCCGGGGAGGGGCAGGTGCGCGCCGAGCGCGGCGACCGAGCCGGGGACCAGCGTCACCGCGGTGAACCCGGAGTCGGCCAGCGCCCGGCGCAGCACGTCACGGCGGTAGCCGCCCCAGTCGCCGGGGTGGGTCAGCACCAGGTGCTGCGGGGGTCCGCCGAACAGGTTCGCCGCGTGTTCGGCGATCCCTTCGACGAGGACGGTGGTCAGCGTCTCGGGCGGGAACGGCTCGCCTTCGACGAGCATCGGCACGTCGTCGCCGATCCGCCGGTGGAAGCCGGTCAGCAGCCGGGACGGGACCTGGGCGCCGGCCTGCGCGGCGGCGTCGCCGGTGAGCAGGTACCCCTCGTCGTCGAGGAACAGCGCGGACGCGGCGGCCGGGGAGCGTTCACCCAGCCAGAGGGGTTCGGGCTCGCCCCAGCCGGGGCCCTGTCGGCGGCAGGTCGCGGCGTGGGTCCGGCCCTGGGCCACATCGATCCCGAGGACGTAGGGCAACGGCGCTTTCCTCCTCACCTCGTGGCGGCCGATCGGGGGCACGGAATCCCCCTAGGGTTCGGGGCATCCTCACCCAAACGGGTTAGTCAGGCAAGGGTCTGGAGGGATTTAACCCAACTGAGCGCGTCTCGGATGAGCCCCTAACTCCCTAACGATGACATATCGATCCCCTATCGGCTGACTGGCCCGCGACTCGGAGTGATCCCCGATGTGCGTTGGGGGACGGTCTCCCTACCTTGATCACGGAGCAGCGGTCCCTGCGGTCGCTGCCGTCCCCCGAACCACCGGACCAGGAGAACTTCCATGGAATCCGTGCAGACCTTGCACGACTTCGCCCTGAACCTGCTCAACGACCCGACCGCGCTGGCGGCCTTCGGGACGGACCCGCAGGGCGCCCTCGCTGCCGCCGGTCTCGGCGACGTCAGCGCCGCCGACGTGCACGAGGTCCTGCCGCTGGTGCTCGACTACGTGCCGGTCGACAGCCTCCCGGCCGTGGGCGGCCTCCCCGTCGTCGGCGACCTGTCCCCGGTCGGCACCGACGCCCCGGGCATCCAGGGCGCGATCGACCAGCTCACCGCCCTCACCGCGGGCCTCGGCCTGCCGGCCACCTCGGGCCTGCCGGGCGTCGGCGACCTGGGTGTCGGCGAGCTCCCGGTCGTGGGCGACCTGCCCGCCGTCGGCGGCGTCGGCTCCCTGCCGGTCGTCAACGAGGTGACCAACGCCGCCAACGCGAGCGCGCTGGCCGGCAACGTGACCGGTGCCGTCCTCGGCGGCGACCTGGCCCACGGCCTGGACTCGCAGGCCCTGTCGAACCTGACCGCGGCGCCGGGCTACCTGACCGACCCGAACACCGGCGTGGTCCCGCAGGCCGTTTCGGCCGCCGGCTCGGCCGTCTACGACGTCAAGGACCTCGGCGCCCACGTCGACTACCAGGCGCACGACGTCACCGGCCTCGCGACCGGCGCCGTCACCGGCACGGTCGACCACGTGACCGGCTCGCTCGGCAACGTCGGCAACGTCGGCGACTTCTCCGGCATCCTCAAGGGCGCGGGCGACATCGACGTCAAGCACGTCACCGGCGAGGTCTCCAACGCCGTCCACGGCCTCGGTGACGTCACCAACACCGTGACCTCCGCCACCGGCATCAACGTCGACCACAACCCGGTCGGCAACGTCGGCGAGCTGGCTTCCGGCAACGCCACGGCCGTCCACGACGTCGTGTCCGATGTCTCGGACATCAGCCACAACGCGCTGGGCAACCTGCACCTCGGCGACATCGCCTCGGGCAACGACCTCCACCTCGGGCACTGATCCCCGAACCGGTCACCGGTGCCCGTCCCGCGGTCTGGGTGCAGCCGCGGGACGGGCACCCGGTGTGCGTACGGGGAGTGAACCGGGGACACTCGACCATCGTGACCGCACCGGCTTGGCTCGAAGTGCTCAACGAGACGCTGGACGCGTGCCGCACGCACGGCCGCGCCGATCTCGCCGAGCGCCTGCGCAGACGCCGGGACGCCCCGCCCGGGCAGACCCGGCTCGGCGTGCTCGGTTTTCCCAAACAGGGCAAGGGGTACCTGCTCAACGCCGTGCTGAACGCGCCGGTGTGCGCGGTCGGCGACGCCGCGACCCCCGCCGTCCCCACCGAAATCGCCTACTCGCCCGAACCCGCCGCGACCCTGGTCGGCCGGTCCCGCGAACGGATCCCCGTCGCGGTCGAACGGCTCACCGGCGAACTCGGCGCCCGGCCCGCCGGCACGCTCAGCCGCGTCGAGGTCGGCGTGCCCCGCGAACTCCTCTCGGCCGGCCTCGTCCTGGTCGACACCCCGCCGGTCGGTGACCCGCGGTCTCCGCGCACCGCCGCCGCGCTCGACATGCTCGCCGAAGCCGACGCGGTGATCCTCGTTTCCGACGCGACGGCGCCGCTGACGGCCGCCGAACTCGCGCTGGCGCGGCACGTCCGCACCTGGTGCCCGCACGTCGTGCTGGCGCTCACGAAGATCGACGCCAGTCCCGGGTGGCGCGCGGTCGCCGAACGCAACCGCGCGATGCTCGGCGAGGCCGGGATCGACGCGCCCGTGTTGCCCGTTTCGGCCGTGGTGCGCCAAGCCGCCGCGAAAACCGGTGACGCGGAACTCAACGCCCGCTCGGGTTTTCCGGAGCTGCTCGCCTGGATCGCCGAGCAGGCCGCACGTCCGCCCGAGCAGTCCCGCGCGCTGCTCGCCGCCGTCGGGGTGCGCGCCGCGGCCGCCGAGCTGGTGGAGTCGCTGCGTGATCGCATCGACGCCGCCGGGCAGGACGCCGGGCTCGGCCAGGCCGCGCTGCTGCAGCGGGCCCAGCGCCGCGCGGACGACCTGCGCCGGCAGAACACCCGGTGGCAGAACCTGCTGTCCGACGAAATCACCGACCTGCTGTCCGACGCCGAGTACGACCTGCGCGAGCGGACGCGCAAGATCGTCTCCACGATCGACCGGACCTTCGACGAAGGCGACCCGGCGAAGGTGTGGGACGAATTCGCGCCCTGGCTGGACAACGCGCTGGCCGAGGCGGTCGACGTCAACTACGCGTGGCTGGCCGACCGGGCGGAGTGGATCGCGCAGGCGGTCGCGGCGTGCTTCGGCGCCCAGTACGACCGGGCCCTGCCCGACCTGCGGCTCGACGGCTCCGGCGTGGAGCAACTCGACGAGGTCGGCCGCCCGAAGATCGAGAAGTTCAAGATCGGCCAGCAGGCGTTCACCGGCCTGCGCGGGTCCTACGGTGGCGTGCTGATGTTCGGCCTGGTCACCAGCCTCGCCGGGCTGCCGCTGATCAACCCGGTCTCGCTCGGCGCCGGTGCCGCGTTCGCCGCGAAGACGATCAAGGACGAGGGCGGGATGCGGCTGCAGCGGCGGCAGGCCGTCGCCAAGCAGGCGGCGCAGCGGCACGTCGACGACGTCTTCCTGCGGTTCGGCAAGGAATGCCGCGACGCGATCCGCGTCGTGCAGCGGCGCCTGCGCGACCACTTCACCGGGCTGGCCGAGGAACTCGCCGACGAGCTGACGCGCGAACGCGAGACGATCCTGGCCGGCACCGCCGAGCGCGAGCGGCGGACCGGGCACATCCGCCGCGAGATCGACCGGCTCGCCGGGCTGCACCAGCGCGCGGGCGAGCTCGGCACGATCGCCGGACGGCAGCCGCGGCGGGAGCTCTCGGCGTGACCCAGGACGTCCGCGACCTGCTGCACGCCGCGGCCGGGCTCTACCGGGACGACCCGCGGGCGTCGGCGCTGCTGCACGACTGCCTCAACCGGCTGGAGCAGCCGCTGCGCGTCGCGTTCACCGGCGCGCCGTCGTCGGGGAAGACGACGCTCGCCGCCGCGCTGGGCGAATGGCCGACGCGCGCGCTGCGTGACTTGGTGCTGCTCGACGACCCCGGTCCGGCCGACGACGTCCCGGACGCGACGGTCCGCTTGGTCCGCCACCTCGAGCCGGACGAGCTCGCGGCGGCGCACCCGCCGGGCGGCTCGCCGTTCGCGCGGCAGAGCGCGGTGAACTCGGTGCTGGTGCTGTCGCGGGCCGACGAGGTCGGCGCGGGCCGGATCGACGCGCTGCTCACCGCGAAGCAGCTCGCGCGGCGCGCGTGGCGGGAAGACCCGCTGTGCACCGGGTTCCTGGGCGTGATCGCCGTCGCCGGGCAGCTCGCCTACGGCGGCCGTTCGTTGCGCGACGACGAGTTCGACTTGCTGGCGGCGTTCGCCGCGGTGCCGCGCGAGGAGCTGGAACGGCACGTGCTGTCGGTGGATTCGTTCACCGATCCGGCGTTCCCGGGCCCGATCCCGGTCGAGACGCGCCGGTCGCTGGTGGTGCGGTTCGGCATGTTCGGCGTCCGGCTGGCCCTCACCTTGATCCGCACCGGCTGCGACGACCGCATCAAGCTCTCGGCGGAATTGGTGCGCCGCAGCGGGTTGGGCGAGCTGCGCGACACCCTGGCCGGGTGTTTCGTGGCGCGAGCCGAGGCACTGCGGGCCCGCACGGCGATCATCCGGCTGGAAGCCTTGCTGGCCGCCCAGCCCCGCCCGGGCGGCGACCGGCTGGTGTCCCGGGTGGAGCGGTTCGCCGCGGCCGCGCACGATTTCCGGGAGCTGCGCCTGATCGCCGACATCCGCGGCGGCCGCACGGCGTTGTCGGGGGAGCCCGCCGAGGAAGCGGTCCGGCTGCTGGGCGCCCAGGGCACGGCCCCGGCCGACCGGCTGGGCCTGGAACCGGACGCGGACCCGAACGAGATCTACGAGTCCGGCCTCGACGCCCTGCGGCGCTGGCGGCACGAGGCCGAGCGCCCGGACCGCCCCCACGCCGAACGAACCGCGGCGCACGTGGTGGTGCGGTCGGCCGAAGGACTGCTTTCGCTCTTCGCCTGACCGGTTCACCGCATTCGCTGCTTGCGGGTGAACTCCTGGCGAGCATTGACGGCCGTGGCGCCGCAGCGCACCATAGAGCGGTCTATGGCCACTGTGGCCGATGACACAGCGCGTTCCGTGGTCCAGCGCCGGCCCGAAGGGAACTCCCATGCCCGAAGACGTCCGCCCCCGGATCCGGTTGTTCGGCGAGCTCCTCGCGCACTGGGCGCGCGAGCGCCCCTCGGACCCCGCGCTGATCTTCGGCGACCGGACGTGGACCTGGGCGGAGTTCGACGAGCGGGTCCGGCGGCTGTCCGGCGCCCTCGCGGCCGCCGGCGTGGCCCGGGGCGACCGGGTCGCCTTCGTCGACAAGAACCACCCCGCCTGCCTGGAGACGACCTTCGCGGCGGCCGGGCTCGGTGCCGCCAACGCCGTGGTGAACTGGCGGCTGTCCGGTGACGAACTCGCCTACGTCCTCGCGGACGCGGGTGCGAAGGTCGTCTTCGTCGGCGCCGAACTGCGGGCCGCCCTCGACGCGATCCGCGACCGGCTGCCCGCGGTGGAACGGGTGATCGTCGTCGGCGGGGCCGCCGACGAGTACGAGGCCTTCCTGACCTCCGCCGCGCCGCACGGCGGAAGCGACGTCGACCCCGGCGACGGCGTCCTCGTCATGTACACCAGCGGCACCACCGGTTTCCCGAAGGGCGCCGTGCTGACCCACCGCAGCGTCCTCGCGCACGGCCTGGCCGCCGGGACCGCGTTCCCGATCGGCCCGGGCGACGTCAACCTGGTCGCGATGCCGCTGTTCCACGTCGGCGGCAGCTGTTACGCCGTTTCCGGATTCCTGTACGGCGAGCCGTCGTACCTGACCCGCGAGCCGGACGCGGCGTCGCTGTTCGCGGCCCTGCAGGCCGGGATCACGCACGCCTTCCTGGTGCCCGCCGTCGTGGCCGGGATCGCGCAGGCCGGCGAGGCCGCGCTCCAGGCGTTCTCGCGGCTGAAGTACCTCTGCTACGGCGCCTCACCGATGCCGCTCCCGTTGCTGCGCACGGTGCTCGCCGCCTGGCCGGACGTCAAGTTCGCCCAGGTCTACGGCATGACCGAGCTGTCCGGCGCGGTCACCGCCCTCGACCCGGAGGCGCACCGCGACGCGTCCCGCCCCGAGCGGCTGGCCTCGGCGGGCACCGCACTGTCCGGAGTGGACCTCCGGATCGTCGACCCGGTCACGGCCGAGGACGCCGGAGTCGGCGAGGTGTGGGTGCGCACCGAGCAGCGGATGGCGGGCTACCTCGGCAAGCCCGAAGCGACCGCGGAGACCATGGTGGACGGCTGGGTCCGCACCGGTGACGTCGGGCGCCTGGACGACGGCGGGTTCCTGTTCCTCGAGGACCGCGTCAAGGACATGATCATCACCGGCGGTGAGAACGTCTACTCGCCCGAGGTCGAGCGCGTGGTGGCGGAGTTCCCCGGCGTCGCCGAGGTAGCCGTGATCGGCATCCCGGACGACCGCTGGGGCGAGCAGGTCAAGGCCGTCGTGGCCGGCGACCAGCTCGACGCCGAGAAGATCGTGGAGTTCTGCCGCGAGCGGCTGGCCCACTACAAGTGCCCGCGCAGCGTCGACGTCGTGGCCGCGTTGCCGCGCAACGCCACCGGCAAGATCCTCAAGCGTTCGCTGCGGGAACCCTACTGGCGGGACCGGGACCGGAACGTCTGATGCCGCCGGTCACCCGGCACCGCTACTTCGAGGCCGCGCTGGACGTGCTGGCGCGGCACGGGTTCACCGAGCTGAACGTCGGCGCGCTGTGCCGCGGCCTCGGCGTCACGAGCGGGTCGTTCTACCACCACTTCGGCGGCTGGCCGGGTTTCGTGGCGCAGCTGCTGGACCACTGGGAGAACCGCCAGGTGCGCATCCTGCGCGAGCGCCATTTCGGCACCGGCGGGCCGGCGGCCGACTTCGCGGCGCTGATGGACCTCACCCTCGGGCTGCCGCACGAGGCCGAAGCCGCCATCCGCGCGTGGGCGCGGAACGACGAAACCGTGCGCGCGGCGCAGAAGCGCGTCGACGACGCCCGGCTGCGGACGGTCGGCAAGGCGGTCGAGGGGATCGTCGGCGACCGGGCGCTGGCCCGGACGCTGACGTCACTCGGGATGGCGATGCTGGTGGGGCACCAGCAGCTCGCGTCGGCGGGGGAGCACGGCGAGCTGACGGACCTGCTCGCCGAGTACACCCGGCTGGTGCACTCCCGCGCGGGCGGCGGTTAGAGCTGGGTTCGGGTTCGCTGCGAAGTCTGCGGATCAGGCGTTGCCGAGCACGCGGGTGACGGTGATCTCGATGACCACCCGCTGCGGGTTCGGCTTGGGCTGCCGGTAGCGGGCGGCGTACCGGTTTTCGGCGTCGCGCACCGATTCCGGGTCTTCGCGCAGCACCGCGCGTCCCTCCAAAGTGGACCAGCGCGGGCCGTCGAGCTGGCAGACCGCGACCGGGATCCCGTCCGCGCCCGCGGCGCGCACGAGCCGGGCCTTGACCGACGGGGCGAAGGTGATCACCCGGGCGAGGCCGGCCTCGAAGTCGACGGTGACGCCGACCGCGACGACGTGCGGCGTGCCGTCCGGCCGGACCGTGGTCAGCGTGGCCAGGTGGCGCTCGGTCCAGAACGCGCGGAAGTCCGGCCCGCGGCCGTCGAGGTCGATCGTCATGACGTCCACGCTAGTCCGTCCGGGTGGGCGGGGCGCGTGCGGATCCACGCAGGGTAATAGTAAGGAAAGTTTCCTAACACTCTTGACCTGGTCTTGAACCTTCTGTCACGCTTCGAATCACCTCGCCGCAGCCAACGATTTCTTTACGGAGGAGCCATGAAGAGAGTCGTCCGGGCGGCGGTGGTTTCGGCCGCGCTGGCCGCGGGGCTGCTGAGCGTGCCCACGTCCGCGTCCGCGGCCGGCACGCCGTACGTGCCGGGAACGCTGCGGCCGTCGGTCTCGCAGGCCACGCAGGACGCGGCCCTGCAGAAGTACTACGAATTCTGGAAGAAGAACTTCCTGACCACCAAGTGCGGCAGCGGTACGTACGCGGTGCTGTCCAAGGACGCCGACCACTCCTTCGTCGCCGAGGGCGAGGGGTACGGCATGACGATCGCGGCGATGATGGCGGAGAAGGACCCGCAGGCCCGCGCAATCGTCGACGGGATCCTGAAGTTCGTGAAGGCGCACCCGTCGGTCAACAACAAGGACCTCCACGCGGCCGAGCAGGACTCGAACTGCAAGAGCGTCAACGGCAGCGACTCGGCCACCGACGGCGACCTCGAGATCGCCTACGGCCTGCTGATCGCGGACAAGAAGTGGGGCAGCGGCGGCGCGGTCAATTACAAGGCCGAAGCCGTCCGGATCATCAACGCGATCAAGAAGAGCGAGGTCAACGGCACCACGAAGTTCACCTTGCTGGGCGACTGGGGCAACGACGCGGAGTACAAGAACAGCTCCCGTTCGTCGGACTGGATGCCGGGCCACCTCCGCGCCTTCGCGGCGGCGACGGGGGACAGCTTCTGGACGTCGGTCCGCACCCGTTCGGAGACGGCGGTGACCCAGCTGCAGTCGTCGTACGCGCCGAACACGGGACTGCTGCCGGACTTCGTGGTCAACACGAACTCGACGCCCAAGCCGGCACCGGCGGACTTCCTGGAGGGACCGTACGACGGCAAGTACAGCTGGAACGCCTGCCGCGACCCGTGGCGCCTGGGCGCAGACGCGATTTCGGTTTCCGGAAGCGCGGCGGCGGGCCAGGTCCGCAAGATGAACACGTGGATCAAGTCGGCGACGGGCGGTGACCCGTCGAAGATCCAGAGCGGGTATTCGCTGTCGGGATCGAAGACGGAGAGCGGGCAGCACCCCTGCTTCACGGCCCCGTTCGCGGTGGCGGCGATGACGGACCCGGGTAGCCAGGCGTGGCTGGACAAGCTGTGGACGGCGGTTTCGTCCTGGTCGCCGGATGCGACGGACTACTACGGGACCGGGATCACGGTTCAGGTGCTGTTGATTTTGAGCGGTAACTACGTGGCCGCCTAGCTCGGCTCGCGCGGCGGCAGTCCCGCGGCCCGGTAGATCTCGTCGATCACGGTCATCGTCTCGACCGCGTCGGCCGCCGAGGTCTTCACCGGTGCGCCCTCCAGGACTGCCGCCGCGAACGCGTCCAGCTGGTACGCGTAGGTCGCCCGGCGGGGGAACTTCTCCGTGCGCTTCACCCCGTCGATCTCCACCGTGAAGCGGTGGTACGCCTGGGGCATCAGCGGGTTCACCACCCGGATCGACCCACGGGAACCCGTCACCGACGCGCTGATCTTCAGCACCGATGACGACCACATCGAGCACTTGATCCGGCCCGTGTGGCCCGAGGGGTACGCCAGCTCCGCCGTCATCGCGCGGTCCACCTGCGGCGACCGCAGCCGAGCCGTGGCCGACACCACCTTCGGCGTCTCGCCACCGAACAGGCGTGCCATGTGGACCGCGTAGCAGCCCGCGTCCATCGTGGCCCCGCCCGCCAGTCCGTAGTCGTAGCGGATGTCCGAGAGCTTCGGCAGCGGGAAACACACCGCCGTCTCGACCCGTTGCAGCGAACCCAGCTCGCCCGAGGCCACGAGCTCCTCCACCCGCAGGGCCAGCGGGTGGTACCGGTAGTGGAACGCCTCCATCACCACCCGGTCCGACGCCGAAGCCAGCTCGGCGATCTCCCGGGCCTCGGCCGCGTTCGCCGTGAACGGCTTCTCGCACAGGACGTGTTTTCCCGCCGCCAACGCCGCTCGTGTCCAGCGGCCGTGCAGGCCGTTCGGCAGCGGGTTGTACACCGCGTCGATGTCCGGATCCGCCAGGAGGTCCTCGTACGAGGCAACCACCCGGGGGATCCCGTGCCTGGACGCAAACGCTTGCGCGCGCTCCGGGGACCGGGCCGCGACCGCGGTCACGGACACCGGGGACACAGCAGCAGCAGGCTTGACCAAGGCCGCGGGCGCGATGCGAGCCGCCCCCAGGATGCCGATCCGCAGGCTCATGTCCGCGAAGCTAGCACCGGCCAGGATTTCAACAGGCAGTTGACCGCTTCAACAACGAGTTGTAGCGTGCCAGCCAGCCGAACAGTGGAGGTCCGTTATGTCCCGTTCTCGTACCGTGCAGGCGGTGTTGCTGGCGAGCGTCGCCGTGCTGGTGACGGCTTGTGGTGGCGGCCCGGACGGCGCGGGCGGGACGTCGCAGGCCGCCGGCGCGCCCGCGTCCGGCATCCCGGACACCGCGGCGATCGTCCAGGGCGTCCAGAAGGACGCCCAGCTCAACACCGCTCTCCCGGACACCGTCAAGCAGGCCGGCCTGCACCTGGCCTCGAACCTGCAGTCCGCGCCCAACAACTTCTACGCCGCCGACGGCAAGACCCCGATCGGCTACGAGGTCGACCTCGCGAAGGCCATCGCGGCCAAGCTCGGCGTCGCCGTCACGCACCAGGACATGGCGTTCGGCTCGCTCATCACCAGCCTCCAGTCCGGCCGCATCGACCTCACCATGGCCGGCATGAACGACACCAAGGCGCGTCAGGCCCAGATCGACTTCGTCGACTACTTCACCTCCGGCATCACGATCATGATCCGCAAGGGCAACCCCGACGGCATCACCGGCCCGGACACCCTCTGCGGCAAGAACGTCGCCGTCGTGCAGGGCACCAGCCACCAGAAGTTCGCCGCCGAGCAGAGCACGAAGTGCACGCAGGCCGGGAAGCCCGCCGTGAACGTCACCGCGACCGACAGCGACAACCAGAACCAGAACCAGCTGCGCACCGGCCGTGTGCAGGCGATCCTCAACGACCTCCCCAGCGCCGTCTACATCTCGCGGACGGCCGGTGACGGCAAGTTCTTCGAGGTCGTCCCGGGCGAGCCGATCGACGGCGGCCCGTACGGCATCGGCGTCAACAAGGCCAACACCGCGCTGCGCGACTCCGTGCAGAAGGCGCTCCAGGCCCTGATCGCCGACGGCACCTACGGCAAGATCCTGCAGGCCTGGGGCGTCGAGCAGGGCGCGATCAAGGAGGCCGCGGTCAATGGTGGATCCTGAGGTGGCGGCTCCTGAACCGCTCCCGATCGTCCGGCTCCGCCACTGGGGCCGCTGGGTCGCCGCCGCGATCATCATCGCGCTGCTCGTCCTGCTGAGCATCGCCCTCGGCAACGCGCAGATCGAGTGGAACCAGGTCCCGGACTTCGTCTTCTACAAGGTGATGGCGACCGGCCTGCTCAACACCGTCGTCCTCGCCGTGCTGTCCCAGGCCGTCGCGATCGTGCTCGGCATCGTCATCGCCCTGCTGCGCCGCAGCGCCAATCCGGTCGCCCGCTGGTTCGCCGCCGGCTACATCTGGATCTTCCGCGGCCTTCCGGTGCTGCTGCAGATCCTGCTCTGGTACAACCTGGCGCTCGTCTTCCCGGTCATCGACATCCCGTTCCTCGTCCACGCGCAGACGAACGTCCTGATCAGCGCGTTCACCGCCGCGTTCCTCGGCCTGGCGCTCAACGAAAGCGCGTACATGGCCGAAATCGTCCGGGCCGGCCTGAACAGCGTCGACAGCGGCCAGACCGAGGCGGCGAAGTCGATCGGCATGACGCCGGCCGCGACGCTGCGCCGGGTCGTGCTGCCGCAGGCCATGCGCGTGATCATCCCGCCGACCGGCAACGACTTCATCAACATGCTCAAGGGCACGTCGATGGCGTCGGTGATCGGCGTGACCGAGCTGATCCACGCGGCTAACAACATCTCGTCCAACAACCTCCTGGTGATGGAGACGCTGCTGGCCGCGGCCGTCTGGTACATGGTCGTGGTGACCGTCGCCGGCGTCGGCCAGCACTACCTGGAACGCGCCTTCGGCCAGGGCGACCGCGGCCCGCTCGCCCGCGCGGGCAAGGCGCTGCGCGGCGTGCCGCTGGTGAGGAGTGCCCGTGTCTGAACCCCTGCTGCGCGCCGTCGGCGTCCGGAAGTCCTACGGCCACACCGAAGTCCTCGGCGGCATCGACCTGGACGTCCACAAGGGACAGGTCGTCTGCCTGCTCGGCCCGTCCGGTGCCGGGAAGAGCACGTTCCTGCGCTGCATCAACCACCTCGAGACCATCGACGCCGGCCAGATCTGGGTCGACGGCGAGCCGATCGGCTTCCGGCAGCGCGGCGGCAAGCTGTACGAGCTGCGCGAACGCGAGGTGGCGCGCCAGCGGCGTGACATCGGCATGGTGTTCCAGCGGTTCAACCTCTTCGCGCACCGGACGGCCCTGGAGAACGTCGTCGAAGGACCGATCCGGGTCCTCGGGCTGCGTCCCGAAGACGCCCGCAAGCAGGGCCTCGGGCTGCTCGACCGGGTCGGGCTGGCGCACCGGGCCGACGCCTACCCGGCGCAGCTGTCCGGCGGCCAGCAGCAGCGCGTGGCGATCGCGCGGTCGCTGGCGATGAAGCCGAAGCTGATGCTGTTCGACGAGCCGACGTCGGCCCTCGACCCGGAGCTGGTCGGTGAAGTGCTGGAAGTGATGAGTACGTTGGCGGGGGAGGGGATGACGATGGTCGTCGTGACGCACGAGATGAGCTTCGCCGCGGAGGCCGCCGACGAGGTGGTGTTCCTGGCCGACGGCGCCGTCGTCGAGACCGGGCCGCCCTCGGAGGTCCTGAGCGCGCCGAAGCACGACCGCACCCGGCAGTTCCTGGCGAGGATCCTCGCGTGAGGAGGATTTCGCCCCGCTACCTGCTCCAGTTCGACGAGCCCGCCGGCTACCTCGACTTCGCCCGGTTCGGCCCGCCCTCGCACGCGGTGCTCGACACGACGGCCGCCCTGCTCGACCAGGCCACCACGGCCGGGCCGTCCACTGTGGACGAGCTGATGCGGCAGGAGGTCCGGGCCAAGGCCGCCGCCGCGCGGCTGTCCGGCTCGGACACCGACCACACCGTGCTGCTGCCCAACACCAGCCTCGGCCTGTTCCAGGCCGCCTTCCACAGCACCGGCGAGGTGCTCGTGTCCGCTTCGGAGTTCCCGGCCAACACCTACCCGTGGTCTCGGGCCGAGCAGGCCGGGCGGCTGCGCGTGCGCCGGCTGACCAGCGGATACGTGACGCCCGAGCGGGTCGCGGCGGCGCTGACGCCGGAGATCACGACGGTCAGCGTCAGCGCGGTCGACTTCCGCACCGGCTACCGCGCCGACCTCGCCGCGCTGCGCGAGGTCGTCGGCGACCGGCTGCTGGTCGTCGACGGCATCCAGGGCTTCGGCGTCGTCGAGGAGCCGTGGGAGGTCGCCGACGTCCTGGTCGTCGGCGGGCAGAAGTGGCTGCGCGCGGGCTGGGGGACCGGCTTCGCGGTGCTGTCCGACCGCGCGCTGGACCGGATGGACCCGGTGCTGTCCGGCTGGACCGGCGCGCGCGACCCGGGCCTGTTCGACGACGAGATCCACCCGCCGGACGCGACCGCCCAGGCCTGGTCGATCTCCAACCTCAGCCCGATCACCTCCGGCGCGTTCGCCGAGGCCCTCGAGCTGGTCGAAGAAGCCGGTGTCGGTGCCATCGCGGCGCGGATCGCCGAGCGGCTGGCCTCCTTCGAAGAGGTGCTGGCCTCCTGTGGCGCCGAAGTCGTCTCGGCGGTCGACCGCCGCGCGGGGATCCTGGCGTTCACCCTGCCCGGCCACCCCGCCGAGCAGGTCGGGGCGGCTTTGGCGAACGCCGGGATCGCGGCGACCGTGCGCCCCGAGCACGTCCGGCTGTCACCGCACGCCTCGACCCCGGCGGCGGCCGCGGACCTGCTGCGCTCCGCGCTGGAGACGTTGACGCGGCCGCGCGAACCCCTGGTGGTCCCGGCCGCCGGGGCGACCACGCACGACGTGCTCACCGCGCTGGTGCCGGCCATCCCGGGCCTCGCGGCGATGCTCGGCCCGGGCAACGAAGTCCTGCTGCACGACCTGAGCCGGCTGCCGGACTCGATCATCGCCATCGCCGGCGACCTCACCGGCCGCAGCGTCGGCGGCCCGATGACCGACCTGCTGCTCGGCCTGGTCCGCCGCGGCACCACCCAGGACCTGACGAACTACCGCACGCACGGCCCGGACGGGCGGCCGATCCGCTCCTCGACGCTGTTCCTGCGCGACGCCGACGGGGTCGCGGTCGGCTGCCTGTGCGTCAACAGCGTCGAGGAGGCCGCGGCGCCGGGCGGCAACGGCGAGCCGGAGACTTTCCCACCGGACGTCGACAGCCTGCAGCGGTTCCTCGTGGACCGGGCGGTGACGAAGGCGGGCATCCCGGTGGACCTGATGAAGAAGCGCCACAAGGCGGCCGTGGTGCGGGAGCTCGACGAAGCCGGTTATTTCCTCATCAAGGACGCGGTCGACCACCTGGCCGGCCGCCTCGACGTCACCCGCTACACGATCTACAACTACCTCAACGAGATCCGCGCCTGATCGGCCGCTTGCCACCCGCGCGTTCCGGGCGGACCATGGCGCGCATGACCGAATCGGACACCCGGGCCCTGGTCCGGCTCGAAGCGGACGGCGAGGCGGACGCCGAAGAGTTCGACCTGCTCGCCCGCCGCCTGCGCGCCGAGCTGGGCGGCCTGGACGTGGACGTGCAGCCGGTGCCGGGCGAGCTCCCCCCGGGCGCGAAGGCCGCGGACCCGGTGACGGTCGGATCGTTGATGGTGGCGTTCAGCGCGGCGGGCGGCGTGTTCCCCGGCCTGGTCGAGACGTTGCGCGAATGGCTGGGCCGCCAGGCGGGCCGGCACAAGATCAAGGTGACGATCGACGGCGACACGGTCGAGCTGGAGCGGGCGACGACGGCCGAGCGCCAGCAGCTGATCGACGCTTTCGTCCGCCGCCATGGCTAGCCGCCACGCCCTGCTGATCGCGACCGAGACCCACGGACCCGACCCCTGCCCCCGGGCCCGAGACGGCCGCCACCGAGCCGGTGGCGGCCGCCGAGAGCGACGGCGCTGCCGAGAAGATCTACTTCAGATAGGACTCCACCGCATCCGCGGCGAAGGAAACCCCACCGTGACCCCGGATCTCCGCCTTCAACTCCGCCAACCTCGCCGCCACCGAAGCCGACGACGACACCTCGTCCACCGCCTCCCGCAGCGATGAAGCCGTCACCTCGGTGGCCGGCAGGTGGCGGCCCACGCCCAGCGCCTCCAGCTGGGCCGCGTTGCCGAACTGGTCCGCCGCCTGGGGAATCGCCACCGTCGGGACGCCGAACCACAGCGCTTCCGTCGCTCCGCCCATCCCCGCGTGCGTGATGAACGCCGACGCCGCCTCCAGCACCGCCAGCTGCGGCACGCTCTCGTGCACCTCCACCGACGGCGGCAGCGGCCCCAGCGACGCCGGCGAGACGTGCTTCCCGATCGACATCACCACGTGCCAGTCCTCGGCGAACGCCTCGACGCACGCCCGGTACACCGGAAGCTGGTCGTTGAACGCCGTCCCGAACGACACGAGCAGCACCGGACGTCCCGACGACGGCGGGGTCCACGAACGGTCGGCCAGCCGCGCCGGATCCAGGCACGGCCCGACGAACCGCACGTGCGATCCCACCCGGTCCGCCGACGGCTGCATCGCCCGGGGAATCAGCGAAAGCACCCGCGCCGGGTGCCCGAGCCACTCCCAGGGATCCGCGGAAACCCCGTGGGACGCCAGCCACTCCGCCAACGTGGCCGCATAGTCCACACCGGACGGTGACGCCTTGATCGGGTCCATCACCGGCGCCATTTCCTCGTCGTAACCCTCCCACGCCACCAGCGTCGGCGACAGCTGCACGGCCGGCACGCCGTACCGCAGCCCCAGCAGCGGCGCGCCCAGCCCGCCGATGTCGTACAGCACGAGATCCGGCCGGTCACCGTCGAACCGCTCGATCAGGCCGGGGTGGATCGCGATGGCTTCGTCGAGGAAAACGCGCATGGCCTCGGCCGGCTCTTCCGGCCACACGGCCGCTTCGCCGAGCGGGAAGATCGTCGGGTGCTCGACGACGTCGGCGCCCGTCGGCGCGACCAGCGAAGCCAACGGCGACCCGACGACGTAGGACACCCGGTGCCCGCGGCGGACCAGTTCGGCGATCACGCCCAGCGACGGGAAAATGTGGCTCGGCGCGGTGCAGCCGACCATGACGATGTGTTTGCGCAGCATGGTGCTCCTTCAAGCCGGAAAGACCAGACGGCGCGCAGGTGAAGGGGCTCTCCCGATCGGCGGGGAGCCCGGCGGTCACGCCGTCTCAGACGAGGCGGAGCCGGATGAAGAAGATCATGGAACCGACCGTACGGGATCCCGGAACGTCCGCGCCACCCGATTTCCCCCCTTCGTAGGGCGTTCGTGCTCGACGGTCCCGTCGGAGCCCGTGCCGGGTCTAGGGTTTCTCCCGCTGGAAGACGCCCGGAAAAGGGAGAAATCAGTGAGACGTGTCGTATTCGCCGTCGCGGCGGTGGTGGCGTCCGCGCTCGTGGCCGCACCCGCCGCGAACGCAACGCCGGCCGCCAGCGCCGCGCCGGACGCGAAACCGGCGTCGATCGCCTGGGGACCGTGCACCGACCCCACGCTGTCCGGCGCCGGCGCCGAATGCGGGTACCTCGGCGTGCCGCTCGACTACCGCAAGCCGGGCGGGGAGCAGGTCCAGCTCGCCGTCAGCCGCGTCAAGCACAAGGTGCCCGACGCGCAGTACCAGGGCGTCATGCTGACGAACCCGGGCGGCCCCGGCGGTTCCGGCCTGCTGCTGGCCACCCGCGGGCCCCGGATCCCGAACCACGCCGGCGACGCCTACGACTGGATCGGCTTCGACCCGCGCGGGGTCGGCGCCAGCAAGCCCGCGCTGAGCTGCGACAAGAACTACATGGACTACAACCGGCCGCAGTACGTGCCGTTCACCCCGCAGCTGGAGAAGACCTGGCTGAACCGCGCCAAGGGGTACGCCGACGCCTGCGCGAAGAACAACTCGCGGGCCCTGCTGGAGAACATGAAGACGACCGACACGGTCAAGGACATGGACTCCCTCCGCAAGGCGCTCGGCCAGAAGCAGCTGAACTTCTACGGCTACTCCTACGGCACCTACCTCGGCGAGGTGTACGGCTCGCTGTACCCGCAGAACGTCCGGCGGATGGTGCTCGACTCGACGGTCGACCCGCGCGGCGTCTGGTACGGCGACAACCTCAACCAGGACGTTGCCTTCGACCGGAACATCCTGATCTGGTTCGGCTGGGTCGCCCAGCACGACGACGTCTACCACCTCGGCAAGACCCAGGCCGCGGTGCAGCGGGTGGTGAACGAGCAGCTGCTCAAGACGTCGTTCACCCCGGCCGGCGGCGTGATCGGGCCGGACGAGATCCTCGACGTCATCCAGCAGGCGAGCTACTACCAGCTGCGGTGGACGCTGCTGGGCGACGCGCTGTCCCGGTTCGTGAACAAGGGTGACTGGCAGAACTGGAAGTCGCTCTTCGAGGCCTTCGGCGGCCGCGGCGACGACAACAGCTACGCGGTCTACCTCGCCGTGCAGTGCACCGACGTCCAGTGGCCGCAGAGCTGGAACCAGTGGCGGCGCGACAACTGGCAGACCTTCGCCAAGGCGCCGTACTTCACTTGGCAGAACGCCTGGTTCAACGCGCCCTGCGTCTATTGGCCCGCGAAGGCCGGAAAGCCGGCGAAGATCGACGGCCGGGACGTGCCGAGCGTGCTGATGATCGACGAGACGCTGGACGCGGCGACGCCGTTCGAGGGCAGCCTCGAGGTCCGCAGCCGCTTCCCGGGCGCGTCGCTGATCGCCGAGCCGGGCGGCACCAGCCACGCGATCACCCCGCGCCAGAACGCCTGCGTCGACAACAAGATCGCGGACTACCTGGCGACGGGCGCCCTTCCGGCCCGCAAGCCGGGCCGCGGGGCCGACGTCGAATGCGCCCCGCTGCCCCAGCCGGTTCCGACGGCACCGACGGCGGCCAAGGCCGACGTCGCGGCCACCCAGGGCCTGGTCGCCGGGCGGTTCGCCGGCTGACCTGCGGAAACCCTCGGAAACGGGGTGTCGGGCCCAGTGCCCGGCACCCCGTTTTCGTGCTTTCCGGCGCCGGGGGCTTTGAACCCTCGTGGACTTTGTGTTACAAAGTGCGCAGCAACTTTGCGCTACAAAGTCCACGAAAGGAGGACGCCATGACTGGGGGACCGGCGTTCGCGCTCCACGGCCTCACCAAGCGGTTCGGGCAGGTCACGGCGGTCGACGGGGTGTCCGTCGAGGTCGCGCGCGGGGAGGTCGTCGCGCTGCTCGGGCCGAACGGCGCGGGCAAGTCGACCACCGTCGACATGCTGCTCGGGCTGACCAAGCCGGACGCGGGGGAGGTGACCGTCGCGAGCGGCACCCCGCGCGCCGCCGTCGACCGGGGGCTCGTCGGGGCGATGATGCAGAACGGCGCGCTGCTGCCGGACGCCACCGTCGGCGAGATCGTCGGCCTGATCGTCTCGACGCACGAGAACCCGCTGCCCGCCGCCGAGGTGATCGCCCGCGCGGGCCTGGAAAAGCTCGTGAAACGCCGCTGCGGCAAGCTGTCCGGCGGGGAGCGCCAGCGCGTCCGGTTCGCCCTGGCCCTGGCCGGCGACCCGCAGCTGCTCGTGCTCGACGAGCCCACCGCGGCGATGGACGTCGACGGCAGGCGCGCGTTCTGGGCCGCCATCCGCGAGTTCGCCGCCGGCGGCCGGACCGTGCTGTTCGCGACGCACTACCTCGCCGAGGCCGAGGACTACGCCGACCGCGTCGTGCTGATGCGCCACGGCGTCGTCGTCGCCGACGGCCCGGTCGCCGAGGTCCGGGCCGCGGTGTCCGGCCGGGTGCTCAAGGCCGTCGTGCCCGGCGCGACCGACACGGACCTCGCGCACCTGCCCGGCGTCACGAGCGTGCAGCTGCGCGGCGGCCGCGCCGAGCTCGCCTGCGCCGACTCCGACGCCGCGATCCGCGCCCTGCTCGCGGCGCACCCGCAGGCGTCCGACATCGAAATCACCGCGCTGGGCCTCGAAGAAGCCTTCCTGGCGCTGACCGCCGAGGAGGCCGCCGCGTGAACACGACGTACCTGAGCCTGGAGATCAAGCGGATCGTCCGCAGCCCGCAGTTCACCATCTTCACCATCGGCATGCCGCTGGCCATGTTCCTGCTGTTCGGCTCGATCTTCGGCAAGCTCGTGACCCCGAACGGCCTGGCCTCGAACGTCCAGACCATGATCAACCTGGCCGCGTACGGCGCGAGCGGCGGCGCCCTGTTCACCGGGACGCGGGTGGCGCAGGAACGCACCGACGGCTGGCAGCGGCAGCTGCGGCTCACGCCGATGCGCGGCCCCGGCTACCTGGTGGTCAAGGTGCTGTCGGCGATGGCCGTGGCGCTGCCGGTCCTCGTGGTGCTGTTCCTCGCCGGGCTGGCGACGGGGGTCGAGATGACCGCCGCGCAGTGGGGCCTGGTGCTGGTGTCGCTGTGGCTGGGCGTGCTGCCGTTCGCCGTGCTGGGCCTGGCCATCGGCCTGTTCGGCAAGGGGGACACGGTCGGCGCCGTCACCGGCGCGCTGATGATGCCGCTGGGCATGCTCGGCGGCCTGTGGATCCCGCTCTGGGTGCTCCCGGACTGGATGGCGACCGTGGCGCACTTCTTCCCGACGTTCTGGCTCGGCCGGGTCGGCCTCGAACCGCTGGCCCACCAGGGCGGGATGCTCGTGGCGGCGCTCGTGCTGCTGGGCTGGCTGGTGGTGCCGGCGCTGGTCGTGCTGCGCCGGTTCCGGCTGGACACGGCGCGGCTCTAGATGCGTGTTAGCTTCCGTGCAGTGCTGCGGGGTCTGCACGGGAGGAGGGCGAACCAGGTGGAAGACGAGCCGATGTCGGCCGAGGAGTCGCTGAACCTGATCGCCCGGCAGAACCAGCGGACGCGCCGGGAACTGGGCGGGGGCCCGGCGCGGATGCTCGCCGCCTGGGCCTTCGCCTGGATCGTCGGCTGGGGCTTCACCTACGTGACGGTCCAGCCGGGCGTCGCGATCCCCGGCTGGGTCGCCGGCGCCATCGTCGTCCCGCTGCTGTTCCTGGGCGCGATGGCCTACACGACCTACACCAGCATCCGGTCCGGCCGCGGGATCCGCGGGCCGTCCCGCACGATCGGCGCGATGTACGGCTACGGCTGGGCGCTCTCCTCGATCGGGCTGATGGTCGTCGACATCCGGATCACGCAGTTCCAGTCGTTGTCGTCGGAACAGGTGTCGCTGCTGTGGTCGGGCACCTGGCTGCTGCTCACCGGCGTGATGTACCTGGCGGGCGGCATGGTGTGGCAGGACAAGCTGATGTACGGCCTCGGCGCGTGGATGATCGTGTCGGCCGCGCTGAGCGTGCTCGTGGGCTACCCGCACAACTTCCTCGTGCTCACGATCTGCGGGGGCGGCGGGTTCCTGCTCGCCGCCATCGTCTACTTCGTCCGCGAGAAGTCCGGCCGATGAGCGAACTGCCCCAGCTCGACCCGGTCATCCACGCCCAGGCGCGGCTGCGGGTCACCGTCGCCCTCGCCGGGCTGCGTCCCGGCGACCAGATCACCTTCCCGCGCCTGCAGCAGCTGCTCGACATGACGGCCGGCAACCTCTCGACCCACCTGCGCAAGCTCGAGGACGCCGAGTACGTCGAGATCACCAAGGCCTACGAGCACCGCACGCCGGTCACCCTGGTCCGGCTGACCACGGCGGGCCGGGCCGCGTTCGAGAGCTACACCAAGGCGCTGCACCGTCTGCTGGACGCCACCGGCGGGGACTGACGTGGCCCGCTGGGTGATCCACCTCGACCTGGACGCCTTCTACGCCTCGGCCGAGCAGCTCACCCGCCCGACGCTGGCCGGCCGTCCCGTGCTCGTCGGCGGGACCGGGCCCCGCGGCGTCGTCGCCGGGGCCAGCTACGAGTCCCGGGCGTTCGGGATCCGTTCGGCGATGCCGATGGCCCAGGCCCGGCGGCTGCTGCCGGCGAACGGCGTGATCGTGCCGCCGCGGTTCCGCGTCTACGAGCGGCTCAGCCAGGAGGTGTTCGCGGTCGTCACCGAGGTCGCGCCGGTGCTGGAGAAGATTTCGCTCGACGAAGCCTTCGCCGAACCGCCTTCGCTGGTCGGCGCTTCCTTCGACGAGGTGACGGCGTTCTGCGCGTCGCTGCGGGCGCGGATCCGGGCGGAGACCGGCCTGGTGGCGTCGATCGGCGCGGGCAACGGCAAGCAGATCGCGAAGATCGCCTCCGACGAGGCCAAACCGGACGGGCTGCTGGTCGTCCCGCAGGGCACCGAACGCGAGTTCCTGGCGCCGCTGCCGGTGCGCGCGCTGTGGGGCATCGGCCCGGTCGCGGAGGGGAAGCTGCGGTTCATCGGCGTCCAGACGCTCGGGCAGCTGGCGGCCCTGTCCGAACCGGACGCCGTGGCGACGCTCGGCGGCGTGATCGGCCGCGACCTGCGCCGGCTGGCGACCGGCGCCGACGACCGCCCGGTGGCCGGCCGCGCCGAGACCAAGCAGGTCAGCGCCGAGACGACGTTCGACACCGACATCAAGGACCTCCCGACGTTGCGCGCGGAGGTCCGCCGGATCGCGGTGGGCGCGCACCAGCGGCTGGTCAAGGCCGGCCGCGTGGCGCGGACGGTGGTGATCAAGCTCCGGCACACGGACATGCACACGGTGACCCGCTCGGAGACGATCTCCGCGCCCACGGACGACCTCGCCGAGCTGTCGGCCACCGCGGAGCGCCTCCTGATCGACCCGGCCGAGTTCGGCGGCATCCGCCTGGCGGGCGTGGCCTACAGCGGGCTTTCGGTGCCGCATCAGGACGCGCTGTTTTCGCTGGCCGCGCCCTCGGCCCCCACGGTGGTGTCGTCCACCCCGGCGCCGTCCCCCGCGGCACCACCGTCGGAGTGGCGCCAGGGCGACGACGTGGTCCACGAGGAGTTCGGCACCGGCTGGGTCCAGGGCGCGGGCCACGGCCGGGTGACGGTCCGCTTCGAGCACCGGTCGTCGGGCCCCGGCGTGGCGCGCACCTTCCCCCAGGCGGACCCGGCCCTGACCCGCGGCGACCCCGGCGAGTGCCTACGCTGAAGCGCCCCAATGTGGCGTTGGGTGCGTTGGACGCACC
>NZ_JBSGJD010000139.1:0-25142 GCF_053605405.1 Amycolatopsis sp. NPDC003861 | reverse complement strand
GGGCGCCGGGGGCGGCGCGGCGTCGGCGCGGGCCGGCATCGCGGCGGCCCAGGCCGCCGGCGCGGACGGCGTCCTGCTGCTGCCGCCGTACCTGGTCACCGGGCCGTCGTCGGGCCTGGTCGACTTCGTGCGGTACGCCGTCGGCGACTCGTCCGTGCCGGTCATCGTCTACCACCGAGGCACCGGCGTGTTCACCGCGCCGGCCGCGGCCGCCCTGCTGGACATCCCGTCGGTCGTGGGCCTGAAGGACGGCTACGGCGACGTCGAGTGCATGACCCGGATCGTCACCACCATCCGGTCGCTGGATACCGAACGCGCGCGGAACTTCCTGTTCTTCAACGGGTTGCCGACCGCGGAGGTCTCGGCCAAGGCGTACGCCGCGATCGGCGTCGCTCGCTATTCCTCGGCGGTGCACTGCTTCGCGCCGGAGATCGCGCACCGCTTCCACCGCGCGCTCGGCGAAGGCGACACACGCGTGATGGACGCCCTGCTGACCGGGTTCTACCTGCCGCTGGTGGCGTTGCGGGACGAGACGCCCGGGTTCGCCGTCTCGCTCGTGAAGGCCGCCGCCCGGCTGCGCGGCGACAAGGTCGGCCCGGTCCGGCCGCCGCTGGTCGAACCGACCCCGGAACAGGTCCACCGGCTGGAGAAGGTCGTGGAGGACGGCTTCGTGACGCTGAAGGGGCTCGGCTGATGCAGATCCTCGACGTGGTGCTGACCCCGGTCGCGTTCGCGGACCCGCCGCTGCTCAACGTCATGGGCGTGCACGAGCCGTTCGCGCTGCGCAGCGTCGTCCAGGTCAAGTGCGAGGACGGGATCGTCGGGCTCGGCGAGTCCTACGGTGACGACGCCTTCCTCGGCGAGGTGCGCAAGGTGCTGCCGCGGCTGCGCGGCCACGACGTGTTCGACCTGCCCGGCCTGCAGCGCCTGGTCGCCGAAGCGCTGTCGGACACGGTGCTGACCGACTCGCACGGCCTGATCGGCGGCTTTTCGATCCGCAAGACCGTCGCGAGCGTGTACTCGCTGTTCGAGGTCGCCTGCCTGGACGCGCAGGGGCACTACCTGGGCCGTCCGGTCACCGACCTGCTCGGCGGCAAGGCGCGCGACGCCGTCGAGTTCTCCGCCTACCTGTTCTACAAGTACGGCAAGCACATCGACGGCCGCGAGGACTCCTGGGGCGAGATCACCACGCCCGAGACGCTGGTCGGGTCGGCGAAGCGGATGTTCGACGAGTACGGCTTCCGCTCGATCAAGCTCAAGGGCGGCGTCTACGAGCCCGCGCAGGAGGTCGACGGCATCCGCGCGCTGGCCGAGGCGTTCCCCGGGAGCCCGCTGCGGATCGACCCGAACGGCGCCTGGACGGTCGAAACGGGCATCCGGGTCGCTCGCGAGCTCGACGGCGTCCTGGAGTACCTGGAGGACCCGACGCCGGGCATCGACGGCATGGCCCAGGTGGCCGCCGAGGCGTCCATGCCGCTGGCGACCAACATGTGCGTGGTCGACTTCGGCGACGTCGAGCCGGGCTTCCGGGCGCGGGCGATCGGCGTCCTGCTGTCCGACCACCACTTCTGGGGCGGGCTGCGGGCCACGCAGTCGCTGTCGGTGACGTGCGAAAGCTTCGGCGTCGGCCTGTCGATGCACTCCAACAGCCACCTCGGGATCAGCCTGGCCGCGATGGTCCAGGTGGCCGCGGCGACGCCGCACCTGACCTACGCGTGCGACACGCACTGGCCGTGGAAGGTCGAGGACGTCATCGAGCCGGGCGTGCTGGAGTTCCGCGAGGGTGCCGTCGCGGTGCCGGCGACACCGGGGCTCGGGATCACGCTCGACGAGGACGCGCTGGCCCGCCTGCACGAAAACTACGTCCGATGTGGACTGACCAAGCGCGACGACGGGACCTACATGCGGAAGTACGTACCCGGGTTCGAAGCGAACACGGCGAGGTGGTGAACCGGTGAAGGTGACGGGATACGCCTACCCCTGGGACGTCGTCGAACCCGATTTCGTGGCGCGGGTCCGGGCGCTCGGCGTCGACGAGGTGGCCGTGGCGCTGTCGTACCACAGCGCCCGCGCGGCGACACCGTGGTCGCCGTCCCGGACGGCGGTGGTGGCGCGGCACGCGGCGTTCTACCGGCCGGTGACCGACGGGTGGGGCGACCTGCGTCCGTCCACTCCGGACTGGGTGCAGTCTCCGGATTCCGGGGGTGACGCCGTCCGGCTGCTCACCGAGGCCGGGATCCCGGCCGCCGCCTGGATCGTCCTCACGCACAACTCGCAGCTGGGCTACGAGCACCCGGACGTCGTGGTGCGGAACTGCTTCGGCGAGGCGTACCCGTGGGCGCTGTGCCCGTCGCAGCCCGCGGTGCGCGAGTACGCCGCGGCCGTGGTCGCGAATTCGGTCGCCGGGCTGGAGCTGTCGTCGGTGATCCTCGAAGCCTGCGGGCCGCTCGGGGCGATCCACCAGCACCAGCACGAGAAGACCGACGGCGTCTGGGCGCCCGCGGTGGCCCGGCTGCTGTCGATCTGCTGCTGCGAGGCCTGCGCGGCCGCGTGGGACGTCGACGCGGAGACGGTCCGGGCGCAGCTCGTCGAGGAGGTCCGGCGGCTGCTGGCCACCGGTGATCTGGGGATCACCGGCGACCGGCTGCCGCCGTCGCTGACCCAGCAGCTGCTGCGCGGCCGGCAACAGGCCACCGACGAGCTGCGGGCGGCGGTTTTGGCCACGCTGCCGGCGGGCACCCGGGTCGTGCTGCACGGCGCGGTGGACCCCTGGGTCACCGGTGCGCTGCCGGGGCTGACGCCGTCCGCTGCGGACGACGTCGACGCGGTCGTATTGTTCGGGTGGGCGCCCGCCACGGGTGCCGAGGCCGTCGCGGCGGCCCGGGAGGCCTTGCCCGAGCGGGTCGCGATCGCCAGTTACATCACGGCGGTCGCCGCCGCGCCGGTGCCGGACATCGCCGCCTACGTCGGCGAGCTGGCCAAGGCGGGTGCCGCCGAGCTGCACCTGTACCACCTCGGCCTGGCCGGACCGGGTCGCTGGCCCGACCTGGAAACGGCCACCGCCGCCGCCCATGAGAACTGAGGAGCTGTTCCACCGATGAGCCAGGCCACCGACGCCGCCACGCTCGAGAAGATCCTGGCGGGAGCTGCCGAAGCCGCCCGTCCCGCCGCCGAGGCCACCCCGGCCGAACGCGCCGGCTGGCTGACCGCCGTCGCCGACGCCCTCGACGCCGCCGCGGGCGAACTGGTCCCGCTGGCGCACGCCGAAACGCACCTGCCGGAGACCCCGCGGCTGGCCGGCGAGCTGAAGCGCACGACGTTCCAGCTACGCCTGTTCGCGGAGGTCCTCGCCGACGGCGAGTACCTCGGCGCCACCGTCGACCACGCCGACCCGGACTGGCCGATGGGCCCGCGCCCGGACATCCGCCGCGTCAAGACCGCGATCGGGCCGGTGCTGGTGTTCGCGGCCAGCAACTTCCCGTTCGCGTTCAGCGTGGCGGGCGGCGACACGGCGTCCGCGCTGGCGGCGGGCTGCCCGGTGGTCCTCAAGGCCCACCCGGGGCACCCGGAGCTGTCCGCGCAGACCGGCTCGATCGTGCGCGAAGCCCTGATCAAGGCGGGCGCCCCGGCGGCCCTGTTCAACGTGATCTTCGGTCAGGACGAAGGCGTCACGGCCCTGAAGGACCCCCGGATCGCGGCGGCGTCGTTCACCGGCTCGATCCCGGGCGGGCGGGCGTTGTTCGACATCGCGGCGGCGCGGCCCCGGCCGATCCCGTTCTACGGCGAGCTGGGCAGCGTCAACCCGGTGGTGGTGACCGAGGCCGCGGTGGCCGCGCGCGGGGAAGCCGTGGCCAAGGGGTACGCCGGGTCGTTCACCCTCGGTGCGGGGCAGTTCTGCACCAAACCGGGCCTGCTGTTCCTGCCTGCGGACCACAACCTGACCGAGACGCTGCGCGCGGCTCTCGACGGGGCGCCCGCCCAGCCGATGCTGAACGACCGGATCGCGGCCGGGTTCTCGTCCCGGCTTTCGGAGCTGCGAGAGGTTCCGGGCGTCGAGGTCGTCTCGTCGTCGCCTTCGTCCGCACCGGCGTTCACCCCGACGCTGCTGGCCACGACCGGAAAGCAGTTCCTCGAGGGCGGCACCACGGTGCACGAGGAGTGCTTCGGGCCGGCGTCGCTGATCGTCACGTACGCCGACCAGGCCGAGCTGCTGCGCCTGCTGGAGGTGATCGAACCGGGGCTCACCGCCACGATCCACGGCGAGGAGTCCGATGTGGACTGGCTGCGGCCGGTGCTGCCCGCGCTGGCCCGCATCGCCGGCCGGCTGCTGTGGAACGACTGGCCCACCGGGGTGACGGTGAGCTGGGCCCAGCAGCACGGCGGCCCCTACCCGGCCACGACGGCCCCGACGACGACCTCGGTCGGCACGGCAGCGATCGAGCGGTTCCTGCGCCCGATCGCCTGGCAGGGTTTCCCGGACGCGCTGCTGCCCGAACCCCTGCAGGAGGCCAACCCCTGGCAGCTGCCCCGCCGCACCGACGGCTCCCGCTGACCCGATCGCACCACCAGCACCACTGATTTCGCGGACCCGCCGGGGGCGCCCCCCGGTTCCATTCTATCGCTCGGCACCGACAGTTTCCGTTGCCGTGGGGGTCACCTTCGGGCCACGTCCCGAAGGTGACCCCCGAAAATCCGCCGCCGCACAACTGAATCCCCGTTCCCCCGTAAGCCGAGGATGTCTTCCTGGGAGGCATTGCCATGCCCGTGAACCGGAGAAATGCCCTGCGCGGTGGTGCCCTGGCGGCCGCCTCCACCGTGCTCCTGACCCGCCCGGCCTTCGCCGCGCCTGCGACGAAACCCGCGGCGGCCGAAGCAAAAGCGATCAACGCCGCGACCGCGCCGATCGTCGCCGCCTACCGGCAGCTGCAGACCGGCATCAACCGGCCGTCGCCCGAACGGACCGAAGCCCTCGCCAATCTCGGCCGGGTCGCCAAGGCCTACAACGCCAGCATGTCCGTCGCCGGCGGTGGCGCTCCACTGTGGACTGACCTGCCGCTCGGCCCCGGCAGCGACTACACGACGTCGATGTACGCGCGGCTGCGGGCGATCGCCGTCGACTGGGGCACGCCGGGCGGCGCGCTGTCCGGTGACCCGGTCGTGCTCGACCGCGTCAAAGCCGCGCTGGAACTGATCTACGCCAGCCAGTACAACGAAAACGTCGGCGAGATCGGCAACTGGTACACCTACGAGATCGGCATCCCGTACTACCTGCTGCACACGCTGTCGGTGGTCGCCGACCAGCTCACCGCCGAGCAGCTCGAGCGCTACCTCAGGCCGGTCAAGCGGTTCGTCGGCAACCCGAACCTGCGCGCGAACAACGCGTCGGTGATCGAAACCGGCGCCAACCGCGCCGACAAAGCGCTCATCTCGATCGTTTCGGGCGCCATGCTCGGCGACACGGCGTGGATCAAGACCGGCATCGACGCCCTCACCGACGTCGCCGGCGGGGGCGCGGCGAGCGTCGTCGCGAAGCTGGACCGCGCGGCCGGCGACGGCTTCCACGTCGACGGCTCGTTCATCCAGCACGACACCATCCCGTACCCCGGCCACTACGGCATCGTGCTGCTGACCGCGCTCGCCGGCGCCATCCACGTCACCCAGGGCACCGAGTACGCGCTGCCGCAGCCGCTGAAGGACAAGATCTACGCGCTCGTCCCGGACAGCTTCGCCCCCTTCGTCTACGCGGGCGCGCTGATGGAACCGGTACGCGGCCGGATGCTTTCGCGCCAAGGGGAGACCGGCCACGACATCGGCCACCAGCTCACCGTCGCGACGCTGGTGCTGGCCCGGACGGCCTCGGGCAAGACCAAGACCGACCTCAACGCGCTCGCCGCGAAGTGGCTCAAGGAAGGCACGTTCGCGCCGTTCCTGAAGATCCCGGACCCGGAGCGGTTCGCGCCCGGTCCGGACCTGGTGGCGACGCCGGGCATCGAGTTCGCGCAGGACATGCTCGCGTCGGGGACGCGCCCGGCGCGCGTCGAGGCGACGCACCGGATCTTCGGCCAGCAGGACAGGCTGGTCCACATCACTGACGGCTGGTCGGCCTCGCTGGGCGTCAGCTCGACGCGGATTTCGCGCTACGAAGCCATCAACGGCCAGAACCTCAAGGGCTACCACGTCGGCGACGGCGTGCTCTACACGTTCCTGCCGAACGCCAAGGGCCACTACACCGACGCCTACTGGCCGACGGTCGACCCGCTGCTGCTGCCCGGCACGACCGAGCACGACGGCCCGGCCGACCCCAAGTTCGGCGGCGTGCCGGTGGGCCCGAACGCGCACACCGGCGGCGTCCGCTGGGACGCGCGGCACGGCACGAGCGCGTTCGACTTCGAGAACTGGGACGGCTCGCTGGTCGCGAAGAAGTCGTGGTTCTTCACCCCGGACGGGATCGTCTGCCTCGGCGCCGGCATCACCAGCACGTCCGGTTACGCGGTCCGCACGACGATCGAGAACCGCAACCTCGGCGAGGGCGGCCGCGGGACGCTGCTGGCCGACGGCCGACGCCTTCCGGCCGATCTCGGGAAGGCGTCCGCCCTGCGGAAGCCGCGTTGGGTGCACCTGGAGAACGTCGGCGGGTACCTGCTCCTGGACGACGCTTCGGTGACGGCGCTGCGCGAAGACCGCACAGGCGCGTGGCGCGACATCGACACCGGCGCCAACACCAAAGGCACGACGACGCCGAACACCCGCCGGTACCAGAAGCTGGTCCTCGAGCACGGCGTCAAGCCGACGGACGCGAAGTACGCGTACGCGGTGCTGCCGGGCGCTTCGGTGATCGACACGCTCACGGCGTCCTGGGCGTGGCGCGTGCTGGCGAACACCCCGGTGGTGCAGGCGATCCGCGTGACCGGCGGCGGCACCGTGCTGGCGAACTTCTTCGCGGCGGGCTCGGTCGGCGACGTCAGCGTGTCGGGCCCGGCGTCGGTGGCGATCGGGCGGTGTGGCGCGCGGACGCAGCTCGCGGTGTCGGATCCGACGCAGCTGCAGGACAGCGTCACGGTCACGGTGCGCGGCCGGGCCGTGGAGGTGCCGCTGAAGGGCACGTTCGGCGCGACCAAGGTCGTCCTGGTGTAAGCAGGCCTCCCCGCCGGGCCGGTGCCCCGACCCGGTCCGGCGGGGTCCCCACCTCGGTTAGGCTGCCGGGCATGAGCACCGCCGAGCACGTGGACGTCCTGATCGTGGGCGCCGGCCTGTCCGGTGTCGGCGCGGCCTGCCGGCTGCAGGAGCGGTTGCCGGGCAAGACGTACGCGGTGCTCGAAGCGCGTGACACGATCGGCGGAACCTGGGACCTCTTCCGGTACCCGGGCATCCGGTCCGACTCGGACATGTTCACCCTGGGTTACCCGTTCCGGCCGTGGAAGGACCCGAAGGCGATCGCGGACGGGCCGTCGATCCTGAGTTACATCCGCTCGACGGCCGCGGCGTTCGGCGTGACCGAACACATCCGCTTCGGGCACCGGGTGACGCAGGCGTCGTGGTCGTCGCCGGACGCGCGGTGGACGGTCACGACCGCGCACGGCGCCACGTTCACCTGCCGGTTCCTGTACCTGTGCAGCGGTTACTACTCGTACGAGTCCGGGCACGTCGTCGACTTCCCGGGCCGCGCGGAGTTCGCCGGGGAGATCGTGCACCCGCAGCACTGGCCGGATTCGCTGGACTACACGGACAAGCGGATCGTGGTGATCGGCAGCGGCGCGACGGCGGTGACGCTGGTCCCGGCGCTCGCGTCGCGCGCTTCGCACGTGACGATGCTGCAGCGGTCGCCGTCGTACATCGTGGCGCGGCCCGGGCGTGACGCGCTGGCCGACCGGATCCGGGCGCTGCTGCCGGAGAAGCCGGCGCACCGGGTGGTCCGCGGCAAGAACGTGGTGATGGGAACGCTGTTCTTCCAGCTGATGCGGCGGCTGCCGGGCCGGGCGTCGCTGGCGTTGCGCAAGCGGGTGGCGGCGCAATTGCCGGCGTCGATCCCGGTGGACCCGCACTTCGTGCCGTCGTACGCCCCGTGGGACCAGCGGCTGTGCCTGGTGCCGGACGCCGACCTGTTCCGGGCGTTGCGGTCGGGCCAGGCGGACATCGTGACGGACCGGATCGCGCGGTTCACGTCGTCCGGGGTCGCGCTGGAATCGGGGCGCTCGTTGCCGGCGGACGTCATCGTGACGGCGACGGGCCTGCGGCTGGTGGCGTTCGGCGGGATCGCGCTGACGGTCGACGGGCGGGCGATCGAGCCGGGGGAGCAGCGGGCGTACAAGGGCACGATGTTCGGCGGGGTGCCGAACCTGGCGTGGTGCGTGGGGTACACGAACAGCTCGTGGACGCTGCGGGCGGACCTGGCGTCACAGTACGTGTGCCGCCTGCTGGCGTACCTGGACCGGCACGGGTTCGCGTTCTGCGTGCCGGACGCGGCATCGGCGGCGGGCGCGGGCCGGCCGCGGCCGATCGTGGACCTGCAGTCGGGGTACATCAAGCGGGCCGCCCCGGGCCTTCCGAAGCAAGGCGGCCGACGGCCGTGGATGATGCGGCAGAACTATCTGCTGGACCTGGCCGACATGCGGTTCAACCGCGTGAACGACGGCGTGCTGCGGTTCGGCCGCGCGGGCTGACGTGCTCAGCTTTCGCGCTCGCGCAGGAGCCTGCGGACCGCGTTCCGGTCGCCGCCGATCGTCACCTTGCCGTCGGCGATGGCCTTCTCGAGGTCGTGAGGCCGGTCGAGCAGGGCGTTCAGCGTCGAGGGATCGGTTCGGATCGTCGCATCCGGGGCGCCGGGCTCGCCCGGCTCGATGGTCAGCCGGCCCGGTTCGGTGCGGACCGTCCACACGCGAGCGTCCAATTCGACGCGGTAGCACGCGGTGCTGCGCGGACGGGCGGACTCGCGGAGGAACAGCAGCATCGACGTGACGCCGAGGGACGCGGGCCGGGGCAGCGGGACTCGCGCGCCCCACGTGCCCAGCGCGAGGACGACCGGCTCCAGTTCGCGGCCCCAGCCGGTGAGCTCGTAGACCGTCGAAGCGGCCGGGGGCGGCAGCTGCCGGCGCGTCACGACGCCGCGGCGCTCGAGCTCGCGGAGCCTGTCGGTGACGAGGTTCGAGCTGGCACCGGGCAGCGCGCGGCGGACGTCGGAGAACCGCTGCGGCCCGAGAAGCAGCTCGCGCACCACGAGCAGGGCCCAGCGTTCCCCGACGACGTCCAGGGCGCGGGCGATCGTGCACGCGTCCCCGTAGCTGCGGCTCGTCGGCATGGTTTCAAGGTACAACGTTGTGGTTGTTTTTAACAACTCGATGGGCGTACGGTCGCACGGTCCGGAAGTCGACGGAAAGGAACGGTCATGGGCCGGCCAGTCGTGCACTTCGAGATCATCGGAACCGACCCGGCGCGGCTGCGCGGGTACTACGGCGAGCTGTTCGGCTGGGAGTTCGACACGTCCGGGCCGGTCTCGGACCAGGTGTCGGAACCGGGCGCGTACGGGTTCGTGGAGACGGACGGCATCCCGGGCGGCGTCGGCGGCGGCGCGGCTTACGAGAGCCAGGTGGTGTTCTACGTCGGCGTCCCGGACGTCGCGGCGGCGCTGGCGGAGGCCGAACGCCTCGGTGGCACCCGCCGCATGGGCCCGGACCGAGCACCGGGTCGGGATCTGGTGGTCGCCCACTTCACCGACCCGGAGGGCAACCTCATCGGCCTCGCCGGCCCGGCTTGACGGGACGCCAAGAGGCATCACACGTGCTTGGAGGGGCATCGCGGTGATGCCCGGCCCGTCACGTGAGGTGCCCGGCTAGGCACGCGAGGTGGCCCTTCGGGCGCAAGGCGGCCCCGGAACCGAGGTGGTTCCGGGGCCGGTGGGGTGCGTTTGGTCAGCCTTGGCGGGCCTTCGAGCGGGGGTTGGCCTTGTTGATCACCAGCAGCTTGGCGCCCCGGCGGATGACCTGGGCGCCCGGCTGGCGGGCGAGCGAACGGATCGAGCTGCGGACCTTCATGGCGAGCCGTCCTTCCTGCGGGAACTGCCGTCCCGCCTCCCGTTCAACCGCGGGCCTGTCGGTTTCATTCCGCAACTCAGCTGCTCTCGCGGGCCGCCCAGCTCTGGAGGTCGTCGCCGCGGATGGCGGCGGCCATCAGGTCGGGGAACTGGTCCGGGGTGCACGCGAAGGCCGGGATGCCCAGCTCGGCGAGGGCCGCCGCGTTCTCGTGGTCGTACGATGGCGCGCCCGAGTCCGACAGGGCCAGCAGCGTCACCACCTGGACTCCCGCGCCGGCCAGCTCGGCGACGCGGTGCAGCAGCTCCTCTTCGTTGCCGCCCTCGTAGAGGTCGCTGATCAGGACCAGCAGGGTCCGCTCCGGGCGCTCGACCAGGCCCTGGCAGTACGCGATCGCCCGGTTGATGTCCGTTCCGCCGCCCAGCTGGGTGCCGAACAGGACGTCCACCGGGTCGGCGAGGTGCTCGGTGAGGTCCGCGACCTCCGTGTCGAACGCGACGAACGACGTCTTCAACGCCCGCATCGACGCCAGCACCGCGCCGAACAGCCCCGAGTACACCACCGACTCCGCCATCGACCCCGACTGGTCGACGGCCAGGATCACGTCCCGCTGCACCGCCTGCTGCCGGCGCCCGAAGCCGATCAGCTTCTCCGGGACGATCGTGCGCAGGTCGGGGGAGTAGTGCTTGAGGTTCGCGTGGATGGTGCGCGCCCAGTCGACGTCGCCGGGACGCGGCCGGTACGTGCGCGACGCCTTGTCCAGCGCGCCCCGGATCGCCGCGCGGGTGCGTTCGGCCAGGCGCTCCTCCAGCTCGGTGACGACCTTGCGGACCACCTCGCGCGCGGTCTCCTTGGTCACCTCCGGCAGCACGCCGTTCAGCGACAGCAGCGTGCCGACCAGGTGGACGTCCGGCTCGACCGCCGACAGCAGCTCCTTCTCCAGCAGCATCCGGGTGAGCCCGAGCCGATCGACGGCGTCGCGCTGCATCACCTGTACCACCGTGCTGGGGAAGTAGCGCCGGATGTCACCCAGCCAGCGTGCGACCCGCGGCGCCGACGCACCCAGGTTCGCGCTGCGCGGGCCGCCCGTGTTCTCCTCGTCGGGCTTGTCGTAGAGGGCGGCCAGCACCGCGTCCACCCCACTGTCCTCATCGGACAGTCGAGCGTCCTCCAGGCCGGACCCCGGCCCGGCGCCGTCGCCGCCCAGGACCAGCCGCCAGCGCCGCACCCGGTCGGTGTCCGCGGTCATGCCCCCACCCCCAAGAGCGTCGCCAGGACCGGCAGCACGCGCTCGGCCCGGTCCTCGTCCAGTTCGTCGGCCACCGCCACGGTGCGCGCGGTGCCGGTGAGCCCGGCCGCGCGCTGCCCGATCGCCCGCTTTTCCGGCCCGCTGAACGCGCCGAAAGTGCGGCGCAGCAACGGAAGCACCTCGGTGAAGACGTCGTCGGGGATCGCCGCCAGCCAGGCGTCGATCACCCGCAGCAGGCCTTCGTCGTGCACCAGCAACAACGCGCCGCCGTCGAAGAAGCCCTCGACGTAGGCCGCACCCGCCGACGGTGTGACGCCCGGCGTCAGCGCGCGGCCCAGCCGCAGTTCGATGTCGAGCGCGTCGAACAGCCCGGCGTCGTGCAGGATCCGGGTGAGCCGCCCGGCCAGCAGTGGGGGCAGCGACGGCCGTTCGGCCAGCCGGGCCAGCGCCGCCAGCCACCGCTCCTTCGGGTCGTCGCCGAGCAGGGAAGTCGCGTCGTGCACGCCGTCGACCAGCTTGGCCAGGCGGGCCGCGGCGTCGTCGTCGATGCCGTGGGCGGCCGGTGGCAGGCCGGCGCAGATCCGGTCCAGCATCCGGTCGGCGACCGCCCGCAGCGCGCCGGTGTCGGTACCGCGGACGTTGCCGTACCGGGTCGCCCTGGCCAGCGCGGGCAGCGCCGACATGAGCCGGGCGACGTCCGCGTCCGCCGCCGCGCGGGCGTCCAGCGCCGCGAGCGCCTCGGGCAGCGCCTCCGGCAGGTCGGCGAGCAGGCAGTTCTCGACCGCCGTGGTGACCTCGTCCAGCGGGGGCGTGCCTTCGACCGTGCCGCGCACCGCGGCGGTGGCCGCCGACGGCACGGTGGTGCCGTACACCGCGGCCGCGACCAGGTCGACCTCGAACGACGGCTCCCAGCACAGCGCCCACGTCTCGCGGAAGGTGCCCTTGTTGCGCCGGGCCGACGCCTCCCGGTTGCCCCACTCGATGCCGAGGATCCGCAGCCGGTGCAGCAGCTTCGAGCGGTCAAGCCCGCCTGGCGTCCGCAGGTCGAGGTCGAGTTCCTTGACGATCGGGTCCTTCTTGAGCCGCAGGCGTTTCGCGGTCGCGGTCAGGTCCGCGGCCAGCGGCGGCTGCGGGACGCGCTCCGGCACCTCGCCGAGCCGCTCGCCGACCACCAGCCGCCGGGTGACGAGCTCGACCTGCACCTCGTCACCGCCGCACAGCACCGACCGGGTGGCTTCGGTGACCTCGGCGAGCCCGGCCGACGACCGGCCCCGCAGCGTGGCAAGGGTTTCGGCGAGCCGGACCGCCTCGATGACGTGCGCGGTCGAGACGGGCAAGTCCTCCTCCCGCAGCACCGCGGCGACCCCGGCCAGCCAGCGCGCGGTGACGTCGTCGGCCGTGGTGAACAGGTGGTGGTACCAGCCCGGCGACCGGACGCCGGCCCCGTAGCCGCTGGCCGTGGCGAGGCGGCCGTGCGTCCACGGCACCCAGGTGCACGCGACCTTCCGCTTCGGGAGTCCTTTGAGGACGGCCTGGTCGTGCGACGCCGGCGGCAGCGGGTCCGCCAGCGCGGGCACGTGCCAGGCGCCGCAGACGACGGCGATGTTGTCGAAGCCGTCCTTGCGGGTGCGGCGCAGCACCGAGCGCATGTAGGCCTCGCGGCGGGCTTCGTTGCCCTGCGGGGGTTTCTCGTCCTCCCGCACCGCGCTCATCGCCTCGGCGATCACCTCGAACGGGCTTTCGGCGTCCCGCCGCGATTCGACGACGTCGTCCCACCAGCGTTCCGGGTCGTCGTAGCCGCCGGCCGAGGCCAGCAGGGCCAGCGGGTCGACGGGTGGGCCGGTGTGCTCGTTCGGGGGCGCGGCGAACGTGTGGGCGGCCGGGAGATCGCAGAACCGCACCGGGATCCCGGCCTCGCGGGCGTAGGTCAGCGCCTGCCACTCCGGGCTGAATACGGCGAACGGCCAGAACGCGGCGCGCGAGACGTCGTCGGTCGCGTACGCCAGGAGCGCGACCGGCGGCTGCATGGCCGGGTCTTCGGTGAGCTCGACCAGGGCGTCGGCCTCGGGCGGCCCTTCGATGAGGACGACGTCGGGTTCGAGTTCGGCGAGCCGCGCCGCCACGGCCCGGGCGGATCCCGGGCCGTGGTGGCGGATGCCGAGCAGGTGGGTGGCCGTCAAGAGAGCTCCTGACCGGCCCGGTAGAAGTCGGCCCAGCCGTCGCGTTCGCGGACCACGGTCTCCAGGTATTCGATCCAGATCGCGCGGTCGGCCACCGGGTCCTTGACCACGGCGCCGTGGATGCCCGCCGCGATGTCGTGCGGGCGCAGGACGCCGTCGCCGAAGTGGGCGGCCAGGGCGAGCCCGCCGGTGAGCACGCTGATCGCCTCCGCGGTCGACAGCGTGCCGGACGGCGACTTCACCGCCGTGCGGCCGTCTTCGGTGCGGCCCGAGCGCAGCTCGCGGAAGACCGTCACCACCCGGCGGATCTCGGCCAGCTCGGCGGCTTCGGCGGGCAGCTGCAGCGAGGTGCCCAGCTCGGCGACCCGCCGGCTGACGATCTCGACCTCGGCCTCGGCGCTGTCCGGCAGCGGCAGGACGACCGTGTTGAACCGCCGCCGCAGCGCGCTCGACAGCTCGTTGACGCCCTTGTCGCGGTTGTTCGCCGTCGCGATCAGGTTGAAGCCCGGCCGGGCCTGGACCTCGGTGCCCAGCTCGGGGATCGGCAGCGTCTTCTCGGAGAGGATGGTGATCAGCGAGTCCTGGACGTCGGCCGGGATGCGCGTCAGCTCTTCGAGCCGGGCGAGTTTGCCGTCCCGCATCGCGCGCAGCACCGGGCTTTCGACGAGCGCGGCGGCGCTCGGGCCCTCGGCGATCAGCCGGGCGTAGTTCCAGCCGTAGCGGATCGACTCCTCGGACGTGCCCGCGGTGCCCTGCACCAGCAGCGTCGAATCCCCGCTGATGGCGGCGGAAAGGTGCTCGGACACCCACGTCTTCGCCGTGCCGGGCACGCCGAGCAGCAGCAGCGCGCGGTCGGTGGCGAGGGTGGCGACGGCGACCTCGATCAGCCGCCGCGGGCCGACGTACTTCGGGGTGATCACGGTGCCGTCCGGCAGGGTGCCGCCGAGCAGGTACTCGACGACGGCCCACGGCGAGAGGTTCCAGTTGGGCGGCTTGGCCCGGTCGTCGGCGGCGGCCAGCGCGGCCAGCTCGGCGGCGTGGTCCTGTTCGGCGTGCGGCCGGAGGACGGTGGGGGCGGTCATGCGAGCTCCTCGTACATTTCGCGGCGGAAGTTCAGCGTTTCGGTGAGCGCCCGGCGCCAGGGCCCGGCGTCCATGGTCAAGCGGGTGGTGGCCAGCGGGTGGCGCAGGCACTGCGGTGGAACGGCGCGGGCGATCACGACGGCGGCGTGCGAGACCAGCCGGTGGTCGTCCTGGCGGGCGATCCAGTCGAGCAGCGCGGTGCCGAGCTCCTTCGTCCACGGCCGGGGCAGCTCGTGCACCAGCCGCGCGAACGATTCGACGGGCAGCCGGCCGACGAGGTGCCCGATGGTGGCGGCCTGGCTCGCCGGGCTCAGCACCCCGAGCAGCGGCGGGGTGGTGCGCCCGCCGGGGTCGGCGCCGATCAGCGCCTGTGCCCAGGTTTCGTCGCGCTGCCGCAGGGCGGCGGTGGCCCAGGAATCCCGCAGCACGGCGGCCGGACAGCCCTCGACGGTCATCCGCACGACCTCGGCCGGCGGGCCGAACTCGGTCCAGAAGGCGAGCGGAGCGGAGGCGACGAGGGTGCGCAGCCGGACGGTGCCGTCGCCGCGTTCGCCCTGGGGGAGGGCGACGGTGAGCACCCGGTTCCGGCGGTGGACCAGCGGGCGCAGCCGTTCGGCCATGCTCTCGCCGTAGCGGGTGCCGGGCAGCCGGCCGAGCAGGTCGGCGGCCTGTTCCCGGACGGCGGCGGCCCGATCGGTGAGCGCGGCTTCGAGGAACGCTTCGTCGTCGGCGCGGACGTGCCCGGCGAGGACGCCGAGGAAGTCGGCCCGGACGTCGGCGGGCTCGGTTTTCCAGGAGGAGGTGAGGGCTTCGCGGGCGACGTCGGGCTCCTGGGCGAGTTTCGCGGCGAGCCACCGGCGGCGCTGGGCGAGACTGCCGTACTGCCAGACGTCGCCGGATTCCTCGGGCGGCGCGGCGAGGAAGCTCCAGTCGGGGTTCCGCTGCCCGAGCCAGGCACCGACGGGCCCGGCCACGGCGCACAGCGGCCCGCGCAGGGCGGCCTTGGTGCGGGCCGCCTCGGCGAGCAGCGGCAGGGTTTCCGGGGGGACGCGGTACTCGGTGCCGGCGACGATGCCGAGCCATTCGAGCAGGAGGTCGGGGTGGCTGGCGGCGAGGAGGCGGCCGAGCCGTTCCCGGGCGAGCGGGGGGACGAAGGCGCGTTCGTCTTCGGGCGCCACGGGCAGCGGCCGCACGTCGCGCAGCGGCTGCCGCCCGGCCCGGCGGTAGGTGGTGAGCACGGCCGCGGCAGCGAGCAGCTGCTCGGCGGGGTCTTCGCGCTCGCCGATGAGCTCCTGGACGGCGGCCGGCTGGGCGGCGGCGTCCAGGGTGCGCCGCCGGGTGCCGAGGAGAGCGGTACCGACGAGGTCTTCCCAGGCTTTCACGGATGCACCGCCTTTCGGAGTTTCGCGCAGTGGTTTCACAGCCGCACCGCCCGGCCTTCGTGCCAGCAGGTCAACGGCCTCAATCCGGCTTGGCTCCACTCGCCCGCCACGGTCAGCGGGCGACCCGCCGACAGCGCCAGCAACGACCACGGGAACGCGTACGGCACCAGCGGCAGCGCCGTTCCGTCCGGTTCGGACAGACACCAGCCGCCCGCGTGCTCGGCCGGGGTGACGCCCGACAGCAGCACCGGCCAGCGCTCCAGCCACGGGTCCGCCGCCATCGCCCGGGCGTGCGCCGCCAGGGCGTCCGGAATGGAACCGCCTTCGGCCGTCGGGGCCGGCAACGGGATTCCGCGCTCCGCGACCAAGGCTCGCATCGGCGCGGCTCCCGGGTAGAACGCCAGCTCCGCCGTCAGGCGGTGTCCTGGTGGAAGCGACGCGTCGAGCGGACGGCCCGGCGGCGCGAACGACAGCACCAGCGCGTCCCGGCCCGTGCGGAGGCCGCGCAGCCAGGTCCGGCGGGTGAGCAGGCGGTCGTTCTCCTCGTCCGCCGCGCCGGTGATCAGCCAATCGTCCGCGACGCGCTCGCCGCTTTCCAGGACTCGGGCCGTCTCCACCGAAAAGCCGAGCCGGGTGCGGACCGTCTCCGCCAGCGCGGGTGGCAGCGATTCCAGGCGGCCGGCCGCGTCGGCGAGCAGGTACAGCTGGGACAGCTCGGCCAGCAGCGCCTCCGGCCAGTCCCGGCGGCCGACGATCGCCGCCGCCCGGCGCAGGCCACCGGCGAGACCCGGAGCCTGGGCGTCGACCATCCGGGCCGCGACCGTGCGCAGCTCTTCGCCGCCGTTGCGCTCGAAGCCCGCGAAACCCGCGCCGATCCGGTCGGTGAGCCAGACTTTCAGCTCCGCGACACCGCCTTCGACGCGGGCCGCCCGGTCGGAAGCGCGGCGGGCGGCCGCCTCCTCGTCCTTCGGGCCCGCTGTCTCCGCGCGTTTCTCCGCCCGCCTCGCGCGGTCGGCGCGTTCGGCCAGCCACGCGTGCACCCACTCGGGTGGTTCCGCGGTGTCGACGCGCCCGGCCGCCCAGAGCAGCAGCAGGCCGAGCGCGTGCTTGCACGGGAACTTCCGGCTGGGACAGGAACATCGGAACGCGGGCTCGGCGAGCTCGACGCACGTCTGGTACGGCTTCTTGCCACTGCCCTGGCAGAAGCCCCACACGGCGTCTTCGGACGCGCCCGCGCCCGACCACTTCGCCGGCGTGGCCAGCGCCCGGCCCGCCTTTTCCGATGCGGGATCCGGCGCCAGCCCGGCCACGCGTTCCGCGGTCCACGGCACCGCCGTCACCACCTGTCCCCCCACTGTTCGCCTCGCTTTCCGGTCTTCGCTGAAGCATGCCAGGCACCACCGACATTTTCCGGAAGCCGATTATTCTAGTGCTAGAGTACGGCCGTGCTGACCGACGCGGAGCTGACGGTGCTGGGCCTGGTGGCCGAGCGGCCGAGGCACGGCTACGAGCTGGACGAGGTCGTCTCCGAACGCGGCATGCGCGATTGGACGGCGCTCGGCTTCAGCTCGATCTACTACGTCCTGGGCAAACTCCGTGACCGCGGCCTGGTCGCCGAGGTCGCGGGGGAGCGCGCGCACGCGAAGGCCAAGAAGACGTTCACGATCACCGAAGCGGGCCGCAAGGCGTGCGCGGCCGCCGCCGAAGCCGCCGTCGCCGAGCTGCGACCGGTGCACCCGCCCGTGCTCGTCGGCCTGGCGAACAGCCCGGCCATCCCGCCCGAGCGGCTCGCCGCGGCGCTGGCCCGGCGCGCGGAAGCGGTCGGGGAGCGGCTGGCCGAGGTGCGCCGCGCGGCCGCGGCCCAGGACCACGCCCCGCCGTTCGTCCGGGCGATCTTCGATTACTCCATTGCGCAACTCGAGGCGGAAGCCCGGTGGCTGGAAGGAATGACCTGATGCCGTACGACATCAAGAAGGACCTCAAGCAGCTCTACGCGCCGAAGAACACCGCGTGGGAGCTGGTGGACGTCCCCGAACAGCGGTTCCTCGCGATCGACGGCCGCGGCAACCCGAACACGGCGGAGAGTTACAAAAAGGCGGTCGAAGCGCTGTACGCCTTCGCGTACACGATCAAGATGGCGGCGAAGCAGCGTGGGGAGGACTTCGTCGTGGGGCCGTTGGAGGGCCTGTGGTGGGCGGAGGATTATGCCGCGTTCACCGTGCGCGCCAAGGATTCCTGGCAGTGGACGATGCTGATCGCGCAGCCCGCGTGGATCGGGGAGGAAGCGGTCGAGGAGGCCCGGGAGGCGGTGCGGCGCAAGAAGAAGCTCGATGCACCGGTGCGGTTGGAGAAGCTGCACGAGGGGCGGTGTGCGCAGGCGCTGCACGTGGGGTCCTACGACGACGAAGGTCCGCTGCTGGCGCGGTTGCACGACGAATATCTTGCGGAGCAAGGGCTCGAGCTGACGGGGCTGCACCACGAGGTGTACCTCGGCGACCCGCGGCGGGTCGAGCCCGCGAGGCTGCGGACGGTGCTGCGTCAGCCGGTCGGCTGATCCAGCTCGGCCAGCCCGCGTTCCCACCGCGCCCGGCGCTGGGCGGACGTCTGCTCCCACCACGGCTCACCGCGCTCGCCCAACGCCACCTTCGCCGCCTGGACGCGGGCGCGGTCCTGCACGCGCCGGGCCGCCATCAGGTGCTTCTGCAGGCGGTCTCGGACGTCGTCGGGGATTTCGGGGTCGGTGGCGCGCCAGCGGCGGCCGTTCACGATGATGTAGCGGCCGTCCGGGGTGTGCTCGGGCATCAGTATTCGCTGGTCGCCGGCCAGGTGTCGTCGTGCAGGAGCCTCTTGAGGATCTTGCCCGTCGCGTTGCGGGGCAGGTCCGGCACGAAGTACACGTCGCGGGGGACCGCGAACCGGGCCAAGCGCTGGTGGATGTACTGGCGGATGTCCTCCGCGTGCAGCGAGGCGCCCCGGCGCGGGACGACGTACGCCGCCAGGCGCTGGCCCCACTCCGCGTCCGCGACGCCGACCACCGCCGCGTCGTGGACGCCCGGGAGCGCCACCAGGGCCTCCTCCACCGGGCGGGGGAACACGTTCTCGCCGCCCGAGACGATCATCTCGTCGGCGCGGCCGGTGACGAACAGGCGGCCCGCGGCGTCCAGGTAGCCGACGTCGCCGCTGGCCATCATGTCCGCCGCGCGGGCCGGGTCCGTCCCGCTCGTGTAGCCCTCGAACAGCATGTCGTTGCCGACGAAGATCTGGCCCTCGCCGCCCGGCGGCACCGGCTTGCGGTCCTCGTCCAGGATCGCCAGCCGGGTGCCGAGCGGGCAGCGGCCGGCCGTCGTCGGCGCCGCGCGCAGGTCCGCCGGGTCGGCGATGCTGGCCCAGGACACCTCGGTCGAGCCGTAGAAGTTGTAGAGGACGTCGCCGAAGGTGTCCATGAACTGCGTGACGAACGGCCCGGACATCGCCGAGCCGCTGCTGGCCACGATCCGCAGCGACGACAGGTCGTACCGCGCGCGGACCCGCTCGGGCAGGTCCAGGATCCGCTGCAGCATGATCGGCACGGCGAACAGCGCGTCGCACTTCTGCTCGGCGATCGTCCGCAACGTCTCTTCGGCGTCGAACTTGCGGGTGAGCGCGAGCGACGCCCGCAGCGCCATGCCGATCTGCATCGCCGCGAGGCCCCAGGTGTGGAACAGCGGCGCCGCCACGAGCAGCCGGTCGCCGGAGCGCAGCGGGATCCGGTCGAGGATCGCCGCCGCGGTGCCCAGCCCCTTCGGCGTGGGACGGCGGGCGCCCTTCGGCGTCCCGGTGGTGCCGGAGGTGAGGACGATCAGCCGGCCCGGCCGCTCGACCGGCTTCGGGCGGTCGGCGGGGGCGGCCTGGATCAGCTCGTCGACGGTCGGGTAGCCGGCGTCGGCGTCCGGCCAGGTGCTGATCCGGGCGAAGTCGCCGGGGACGTTCGCGATGGTCTGCGCGAACTCGTCGTCGGCCAGCACGGCGGAGGGCCGGTGCTCGGCGAGGACGTCCTTGACCGACGCGGCGGACAGCCCGGTGTTCAGCAGGATGACGTCGGCGCCGAGCTTGCTGGCGGCGACGAACGACTCGATCATCGCGGCGTGGTTGCGGCACATCAGCGCGATCCGGTCGCGCTCGACGACGCCGAGTTCGCTCAGCGCGTTGGCGAGCCGGTCGCTGCGCTCCTGGACCTGGCGGAAGGTGCGGAAGCTGCGCTCGTCGTGCAGGGCGGGCTCGTCCGGGACGCGGGCCGCCGCGGCCTGGTAGCCGCCCGCGACCGTGGCGCCCCACTGGGCAAGGGAGTTCAGCTGGCGCGCCAGCTTGTCCGGCCGCGCGGCGCTGAGCACGCCGGCCCGCAGCAGGATGCTCGTGGTGCGCAGCTTGGTGGCCTTGTTGGTCTCGCCGTCGGTGTCCGGGTCGGCTGCGCCCGCCAGGTGCAGGTCGAGGCGGCGGCCGAGGGCGCGGACGTCCTTCTTGATCGACGAGACCAGGTCCAGGTAGGCCGGCGGCAGCATCATCCGCACGAACAGCTCGGTCCGGCCGCCCGCCAGCGGTCTCAGCTCCAGCGAGACCCAGGTGCCCTCGTCGGGAACCCCGCACCACACGACGTGCTCGCCCGGCCGGTGGACGACGGCCTGCATCTGCGTCTCGATCAGCGGTCCCCGCGCGGGGACGATCCGGATCGCGCCCTTCGGGCCGCGCCCGCGCGCGGCCGGCTCCTGGATTTCGCACCAGCTGATCTCCGGCACGAACCTCGAGTACCACTCCGGCGATCCGACGATCTGCCACACCACGTCCGGCGGGTGCCCGACCACGGCACTCGCTTCGACCACATCGTCACGCATTGTCTGCCCTCACCGAAGTGTCACCGAACGCACGTTCAGGTCACGGAGGCGTCACAGTAGCAGCAAACGGGTGATCAGGGATACTCCGAACGGCCAGATACCGGCGGGTAACGGACACTCGGAGTGTGTCCTCCGGGTGTCCATTGTAGACCGATTAACGGCGTTCACCAAGCATAGTGGCCATCGGGCGGTTCGACGTGATCGACAGCGGGGGCGTGAAGCCCGGTCAAGCTGTCCGGTGAACGCCTGGCCGCCGAGTCGGACAAAGGCGACGAACGGTGATTCAACGGACGCGGACTGGGCTGTCACGTTCCGTAGCGGGCGACCAGCTCCGCGCCGAGCCGCGCCAGCTCGGCCCGTACCGACGCCGGGCCTTCCACCTCGACCAGCGCGCCCCATCCGGCCAGCTCCTGCGCGATCATCACCGGCGCCGGCGCGGCGACCCGCGCCCGGACGCGGTCCCCGGGCAGTTCGGCGACCAGCGCGCAGTGCCGCCCGAACCGGTCCTGCAGCACCTCGAAGTGCCGCCGGTCGAGCACGACGTCCGCGCTGAGCAGCGAACGGCGCTTCTCCACCTCCTCGACGACCTCCTGCCAGACCGTCGTCAGCTCGAGGTCCGACGGGCGGTCGGCGGGCTCGTCGGTCGTCACGGCGGAGACGATCCGGTCGACGCGGAAGGTCCGGCGGCCCTTCGCCGTGCCCGCGACCAGGTACCAGACCTCGTCCTTGTCGACCAGGCCCCACGGATCGACGAGCCGCTCGGACTTCGCGCGGCCGGCATAGGCGAGGCGGACCCGTCGGCGGGCGATGACGGCGTCCCGCAGCAGCGAGACCATCGGCGGCCGTTCCTTCGGGCGCTCACCCCAGCCGGCCTGGTCGACGACGACCGCGTCCGCCGCGGCCTCGGCGTCCGCCCGGAACGTGCCCGGCAGTGCCCCCATCAGCTTCCGCAGGGCCGACTTGACCTCCGGCGCCCCGGCGGCAGCCGGGCCGGCCAGGAGGAAGAGGGCTTGCGCCTCGCGGGCGCTCAGGCCGGAGAGGTCGGTGCGCGCGCCGCCGACGAGCTGCCAGCCGCCACCGCGCCCGGGCTGGGGGTAGACGGGCACGCCGGCCGCCGAGAGGGCTTCGAGATCGCGACGCGCGGTGGCGACGGAGATCTCCAGTTCCGTCGCCAGCTCGGCGGCCGTGACGCGGCCACGGGTCTGCATCAGCAGCAGGGTGGCCACGAGACGGTCGGCGCGCATGGACGCAGTGTCGCACCCGGCCGTGTCACCGCTCCTTTCCGGCGGACCTGACAATTAGTTGTCAGTACTTGGTCAACGGCGGAAACCGGTGCGGCCCCGGCCTAGGCTCGGCCGCCCGTGTGCTCGCCCGTCACGGGGTATTCGCGCGAACCGAAGGAAACCCGTGACGAACGACCCCCATTCCCGGCAAAGCATCCACAACACGGACGGGACGGTGTTCGCCAATCAAGGCGGCAACCAGACCATATACATGGAGTCCGTCAAGGACTACCTCCAGAACGGCCTGATGGCCCTCAAAGGCCGCATGTACGCCAAGGCGGTCAGCGAGTTCGAAGAATTCCTCAGCGACGCCCGGAAAGTCGGCGCCCAGAAGATGCCGGAGGCGCAGCGGGACCTCGCCACCGGGCACTTCTGCGCGGCGCTGGCCATGTTGGACGGCCGCCCTCCCAACGACCGCTCGCCCGAGCAGATCGACCGCGTCGAGGCCCACATCGAGCAGGCCATCGACTACGGCGACATCGTGGTGACCCACCAGGCCAACGTGTTGTGGGCCCTGGTGAAGGACGACTACTACGCAGCGAACAGCATGCCGGCCAAGCCGCCGTCGGCGGATGCCTTGGCCGCGAGCATCGACGAACTGCAGCCGACACAGCTCGAGCCGCTGGTCACGCACGTGAGACGGGCTCAAGGCCGCACGTTCAGGCTGCTGCAGGCACGCGCGAACGAGTTCGGCATGATCGTGCTGGCGGAACCCGAGCAGGTGCCGGTGGTCCGCGATTTCGATCCGGCACGCGGAGAAGCGGTCAGGCGTTACTTCGTGCAGACGCCACGTCGTCAGAGTGCAGCACCTGGAGCGATCGTGCTCGGTGTCGCAGCGCTCTGCGTGATCACGGCCGCGTCGGAGCGCAACGCCGGCAGTCTCGTGTTGCTGGTCATCGCCTACTTTGCCGTGAAATGGGGCTGGCGGAGGGTGAAACAGTACTGCGTCTACCTGAAGCGATACGCGGCAGCAGAGCCGAAGCCGAGTGACGCGCAGATGGACGCGTGGCTGCAAGAGGACATTGCTGCGCTGGAGACCAAGGCGAGCCGGCTGGTTCGGTTGGTGGCGAAGACGAAGCATGAAGGCGGCGACCTCGTCTACCCGATCCAGTCAGTGGTCGGCATGTCCTCGCCGACGGGGTCTCTCGCGGACTCGTGGTGCGCCCGGCGCGGTGATGACCACAAGTGGCGCGCCAGTCACTACGACGTGCTGATCCTCTTTCTCACCAACGATCTGATCAGCATTTACCGGTGCGAGATCGACTTCCGCACCGGCGAACCCATCCACGAGGAGATCGCCGAGTGGCACTACCGGGACATCGTGAGCGTCTCGACCAAGCGGGTCACCATGCCCGCGCCGATCGTGGCCCGGTTCCGCAAGATCGACGAGCTGATCGACCGGGACGGCGATGGCGAGCACGAGAAGTATGCCGACATCCCCTATGCCCAGGAGTTCACGATCTCGATCATCGACGGCCACCAGGTCGAGCTGAACACCGGCCTCGGCGAGACACTCGGTGCCGAGAACGAAATCGCCTGGCGTAGAAACGAACGCGCGCTTGCCACTCTCAAGAAGATGATCCGGGCGCGCCACAACCCGGCCTAGCCGAAGGCGTCACATCGAGACGTTCTGGTCGCCGCCCTGGTTGACGATCGTGATGCCGCCGTGGGAAACGATGTTCTGGTCGAGGCCGCCGGCGGGCCGGGGCTTCGGGCGGAGCCGCGGGGGCAGGTCGGGGATCCGTCCCGGCGCCGGCTTCACGTACGGCACCTGGCCGGTCAGCACGCGGAGCAGGGATTCGCCGCCGGCGACGGTGAACTCGGTGACGAAGTAGTGGTCGGCCGTCTGCGGCTGCAGGAATGCCGGGATTTCGGCCGGGATGTGGCCCGGCAGGAGCACCGGAAGGATCTTGCGCGTCCACGTCGGCCGGTCGCTGTGCAGCTTTTCGCGCAGGAGCGCGGCCTCCGATTGCATGCCGCGATTGTCTCCGGCCGAAGCGTAACCGTCGGCGACCTCGCGGTACCGGGTCGAGGCGACGACAATGACGTAGTCGGCGTTTTCGATGCTGCCGATGGCCCACGTGTACCAGTCCTGGCGAGCCTCCAGTTTCCACTGGTCCAGGGTGACGTCGATACCGTTTCGCATGAGGAACTCGCTGAACAAGAGCACTTGATCTTTGTGTTCGGCTGAATCATGCGTGTACGACACGAAGACGCTTATCGGCATGGCAGAACAATAGCATTTCCGGCGCAACGGAATGGGCGGGAAGACCGTTGTCAAAGTGCTCACTTGGTGAGCACTTTGGCCGCCATGCTGGCTCTCGGACCGCTTGAGAGGAGCAGACATGCTGCGAGGGATGGCCACCGTCACCTACTACGCCGAGGACCACGAGGCCGCGAAGGCCTGGTACACCGAGTTCCTGGGGGTCGAGCCGTACTTCAACGTTCCCGGGTACTCGGAGTTCCGGGTCGGCGACTACCAGCACGAACTCGGGATCATCGACCGCAAGTACGCCCCCTTCACACACGCCGAGCCGGGTGGGGAGATCGTGCACTGGCACGTCGATGACCTGGAAGCGACGTTCGCGCGGCTGCTGGAGCTGGGGGCGAAGGAGTACGAGCCGATCATCGAGCGCGGGCCCGGGTTCGTGACGGCGTCGGTCGTCGATCCGTTCGGCAACGTTCTCGGGATCATGACCAACGTGCACTACCTCGCGGTGCTGGCGGACCGCCCCTGAGCCGATCCATGTGGGCCCGCGCCACTGGATCTTGCCTAGGTGTGGCTGCCACCCACATGGTCAGCGACCGGCGTCACGCTTACCGTTCCCGTCCATGACCAGCGATCTGGACGGGCGCACCGCCCTCGTCACCGGCGGTGCCGGCGGTATCGGCCTCGCCTGCGTCCGCGCCCTCGCCGCGGCGGGGGCCAAGGTGCACGTCGTCGACATCGACGAGCGGGGCACCGAGGCGGCGGCGGCCGAGGTCGGCGGCTGGGCGCACGTCGCCGACCTCACCGATCCCGCGGCGATCGACGCGCTCCCCGCCGAAGTCGACGTCCTGGTCAACAACGCCG
>NZ_JBSGJD010000138.1:0-25427 GCF_053605405.1 Amycolatopsis sp. NPDC003861 | reverse complement strand
GGCCGGGTGTGTCAAGGCGGGAAAGCGTGCCTTGACACACCCGGCCGCCGACTGAAGAGATAGCTGGGATGAGGGGCGGGGGAGGTCTGGTGACGTCGTTGGCCGGGTTGCGTTGCCGGCCGGCGGTTCGCGTGTGGTGATGCTGTTGGTCGGCTCGCGCTGTCGGTTGCCGTCTGCCGTCTGCCGGGTCGCGGGGCGCGGGTCGGCGTCAGAGGCGTTGCCTGCCTGCGCCGCCCCGCTTGCGCGCCGGCTCGGCAGCCTCCCCGGCGACCAAGCCGCCCGCGCGGCCTCGGCGCCGCGAATCGGTTCGGCAGCCGCGCAGCCCGGCCGCACCACACCCACCGGCGCCCCGCGCCGAGGCAGCCATCCCGCCGCGGCCGCCACCCCGCCCCGGCAGCTCCGCCCCACAAACCACCCGCCACCCGGCCCGCCCGCCGAAACCCCCGCCGGCCCGGGGAATCTCTCCCCTCCCTGCGGCGTTACCCACCCTGACCGCACCGAGTCGCGGCTGCGGTCATCCCGCCGCAGGAATGCCTCCGCCCCAACGCCCGCGGGAATGATCGCCCCGCGACCCGAGGCGTGGGAATGTCCCGCAGCGCCGGGGCGTTGAGAGGTACGCTGGAGGTTCGTCGACCTACAGACCCCCCGCCGCGCTCCTCCCGGACCCGGGCGGGTATCTTTGGAGACCGTGCCCGGCATGCGTCGGGCCGCTCCGCGTGCCGTGCGCATGGGCGGGGTGCTTCGGCACCCGGTCACCGGCTTCGGCAGGTCGGGGTTCCGACGGAAATCCCTCCGGGAAGTTACCGGTCGCGAGACCGTGACGCGGGCCGACACGCCCGACCGCGGGGGCCGGTGAAGACACGAAGAAGCAGATCACGACAGGAAGCTGGTCCATTGCCCACGATCCAGCAGCTGGTCCGCAAGGGCCGCCAGGACAAGGCTGCCAAGCAGAAGACGGCGGCCCTCAAGGGGAGCCCGCAGCGGCGTGGCGTGTGCACCCGCGTGTACACCACGACCCCCAAGAAGCCGAACTCGGCGCTGCGCAAGGTCGCGCGTGTGAAGCTGACCAGCGGCATCGAGGTCACCGCCTACATCCCCGGTGAGGGCCACAACCTGCAGGAGCACTCGATGGTGCTCGTGCGCGGTGGTCGTGTGAAGGACCTTCCGGGTGTCCGTTACAAGATCATCCGCGGTTCGCTCGACACCCAGGGTGTCAAGAACCGCAAGCAGGCGCGCAGCCGGTACGGCGCGAAGAAGGAGAAGAGCTAATGCCCCGCAAGGGTCCGGCCCCGAAGCGGCCGCTGATCTCCGACCCCGTCTACGCCTCCCCGCTGGTCACCCAGCTGGTGAACAAGGTGCTGAAGGACGGGAAGCGGTCCCTGGCCGAGCGCATCGTGTACGGCGCGCTCGAAGGCGCTCGCGAGAAGACCGGCACCGACCCGGTCGTCACGCTGAAGCGCGCCCTCGACAACGTGAAGCCCACCATCGAGGTGAAGAGCCGCCGCGTCGGTGGTGCCACCTACCAGGTGCCGATCGAGGTCAAGCCGGGCCGCTCCACCACGCTGGCCCTGCGCTGGCTGGTCTCCTTCTCGCAGGCCCGCCGCGAGAAGACGATGATCGAGCGCCTGCAGAACGAACTGCTGGACGCTTCCAACGGCCTCGGTGCCTCCGTGAAGCGTCGCGAAGACACGCACAAGATGGCCGAGTCCAACCGGGCCTTCGCGCACTACCGCTGGTGATGACCGCCCGGCTGTCGACCAAGCCATGCCGGGCCCCAAGCTTGAGAACAGGGGAACACTCTCGTGGCACGTGAAGTGCTGACCGACCTGAACAAGGTCCGCAACATCGGCATCATGGCCCACATCGACGCCGGCAAGACGACGACCACCGAGCGGATCCTGTTCTACACCGGGGTCAACTACAAGATCGGTGAAGTCCACGACGGCGCCGCCACCATGGACTGGATGGAGGAGGAGCAGAAGCGGGGTATCACCATCACCTCGGCTGCCACCACCACCTTCTGGGACGACCACCAGATCAACCTGATCGACACCCCCGGGCACGTCGACTTCACCGTCGAGGTGGAGCGCAACCTGCGGGTGCTCGACGGCGCGGTCGCCGTCTTCGACGGCAAGGAAGGTGTCGAGCCGCAGTCCGAGCAGGTCTGGCGGCAGGCGGACAAGTACGACGTCCCGCGCATCTGCTTCGTCAACAAGATGGACAAGCTGGGTGCGGACTACTACTACACCCTGCGCACCATCGAGGAGCGCCTCGGCGTCAAGCCGCTGGCGATCCAGCTGCCCATCGGCGCCGAGAACGACTTCGAAGGCGTCGTCGACCTGGTCCGCATGAAGGCCCTGGTCTGGCGCGGCGAGGTGCAGAAGGGCGAGGACTACACCGTCGAGGACATCCCGGCCGACCTGGCCGACCGGGCCGCGGAGTACCGCGAGAAGCTGGTCGAGACCGTCGCCGAGACCGACGACGCCCTGATGGAGAAGTTCCTCGAGGGCGAGGAACTGTCCGAGGCGGAGATCAAGGCGGGCATCCGCAAGATCGTCATCACCCGCTCGGCGTTCCCGGTCCTGGCCGGCTCCGCGTTCAAGAACAAGGGCGTGCAGCCCATGCTCGACGCGGTGATCGACTACCTGCCGTCGCCGCTGGACGTCCCGGCCGTCGAGGGCCTGCTCCCCGACGGTGAGACCCCGGCGACCCGCAAGGCGTCGGTCGACGAGCCGTTCGCCGCGCTCGCGTTCAAGATCGCCGCGCACCCGTTCTTCGGCAAGCTGACCTACATCCGGGTGTACTCGGGCAAGGTCGCTTCCGGCGCGCAGGTCATCAACGCGACCAAGGAGCGCAAGGAGCGCATCGGGAAGATCTTCCAGATGCACTCCAACAAGGAGAACCCGGTCGACGACGCCCAGGTCGGCCACATCTACGCGGTCATCGGGCTGAAGGACACCACCACGGGTGACACCCTGGCGGACCCGCAGAACCCGATCGTGCTGGAGTCGATGACGTTCCCCGAGCCGGTCATCCGGGTCGCGATCGAACCGAAGACGAAGGCCGACCAGGAGAAGCTGTCCCTGGCGATCCAGAAGCTGGCCGAAGAGGACCCGACGTTCCAGGTCAAGCTGGACGAGGACACCGGCCAGACGATCATCGCGGGCATGGGCGAGCTGCACCTCGAGGTGCTGGTGAACCGGATGAAGTCCGACTACAAGGTCGAGGCGAACATCGGCAAGCCGCAGGTCGCCTACCGTGAGACGATCAAGAAGACGGTCGACAAGCTCGACTACGTCCACAAGAAGCAGACCGGTGGTTCCGGCCAGTTCGCGAAGGTCATCGTGAAGCTGGAGCCGCTCGAGCGCACCGACGGCGCGCTCTACGAGTTCGACAACAAGGTGACCGGTGGCCGCGTGCCGCGGGAGTACATCCCGTCGGTGGACGCGGGCGCGCAGGACGCGATGCAGTACGGCGTCCTGGCCGGCTACCCGCTCGTCGGGTTGAAGTTCACCCTGTTGGATGGTGCGTACCACGAGGTCGACTCTTCGGAGATGGCGTTCAAGATCGCCGGTTCCATGGCGATGAAGGAAGCCGCGAAGAAGGCCGGCCCGGTGATCCTGGAGCCGATGATGGCGGTCGAGGTGACCACGCCCGAGGACTACATGGGCGACGTCATCGGTGACCTCAACTCCCGCCGTGGTCAGATCCAGGCCATGGAGGAGCGGTCCGGTACCCGTGTCGTGAAGGCACTGGTCCCGCTGTCGGAGATGTTCGGCTACGTCGGCGACCTGCGGTCCCGCACCCAGGGCCGGGCGAACTACTCCATGGTGTTCGACTCCTACGCCGAGGTTCCCGCGAACGTCGCGAAGGAAATCATCGCGAAGGCGACGGGGGAGTAGTTCCCCCAGCGCTCGCGGGCATTAAGGGACTCTCCTGAACGTCCGCAGCACCGACGAAGGAACAATCACGGGGCGGCAGCCACGCCGCCCCGTGAGCACAAAGCGAAATCAGTCCAGGAGGACATTCCAGTGGCGAAGGCGAAATTCGAGCGGACCAAGCCGCACGTCAACATCGGCACCATCGGTCACGTTGACCACGGCAAGACGACTCTGACCGCGGCCATCACCAAGGTGCTGCACGACAAGTACCCGGAGCTGAACGAGTCGCGGGCGTTCGACCAGATCGACAACGCGCCGGAAGAGAAGCAGCGCGGCATCACGATCAACATCTCGCACGTCGAGTACCAGACCGAGAAGCGTCACTACGCGCACGTGGACGCCCCCGGTCACGCGGACTACATCAAGAACATGATCACCGGTGCCGCCCAGATGGACGGCGCGATCCTGGTCGTGGCCGCCACCGACGGCCCGATGCCGCAGACCCGTGAGCACGTGCTGCTCGCCCGCCAGGTCGGCGTGCCCTACATCGTGGTCGCGCTGAACAAGGCCGACATGGTCGACGACGAGGAGATCCTCGAGCTCGTCGAGCTGGAGGTCCGCGAGCTGCTGTCCTCGCAGGAGTTCCCGGGCGACGACGCGCCGGTCGTGCGCGTTTCCGGCCTGAAGGCCCTCGAGGGCGACGAGAAGTGGTCCGAGGCCGTTCTCGAGCTGATGAGCGCCGTCGACGACAACGTGCCGGACCCGGTGCGTGAGCTCGACAAGCCGTTCCTGATGCCGATCGAGGACGTCTTCACCATCACCGGTCGTGGCACCGTGGTGACCGGTCGCGTCGAGCGCGGCCAGATCAACGTCAACGAAGAGGTCGAGATCGTGGGTATCCGCGAGAAGTCGACCAAGACCACCGTCACCGGTGTCGAGATGTTCCGCAAGCTGCTCGACTCGGGCCAGGCGGGCGACAACGTCGGCCTGCTGGTCCGCGGTATCAAGCGCGAGGACGTCGAGCGCGGCCAGGTCGTCGTGAAGCCGGGCACCACCACCCCGCACACCGACTTCGAGGGCCGGGTCTACATCCTGTCGAAGGACGAGGGTGGCCGTCACACCCCGTTCTTCAACAACTACCGCCCGCAGTTCTACTTCCGCACCACCGACGTGACCGGCGTCGTGACCCTCCCCGAGGGCACCGAGATGGTCATGCCGGGTGACAACACCGACATCTCGGTCCAGCTGATCCAGCCGGTCGCGATGGACGAGGGTCTGCGCTTCGCCATCCGCGAGGGTGGCCGGACCGTCGGCGCGGGCCAGGTCACCAAGATCAACAAGTGACGTAGGCGCCCTGCGCCCGGGTAATACACCCCCGGGTGCAGGGCGTCAACTCACGTGTGCGACACTATTTTGGTTGCTCGTCCTGGGGCGGCCGATCCCTTTGGGGTCCGGCCGCCTCGGTGCGAGTGGCCACGGTCCGCGGAGCTCTTTCCTTCGGGTGAGGCGAGCGGGCAAGGGCGGTGAGACGGTCCAGCCGGCTCATAGCCTCCTCACGTTGAGGAAGACCAGGCAAGACGACGATCCCGCGGGATCCGTCTGTGCGTCGGGCGCGACACGCCCGACCGCGTGGACCGGGGACAGGGCCGTTGAACTGCGGAAACCCGGCCAGGGTGGGGACACCCGGCGGGGTTTTGTGAGATAGCGGCACGAGACGACAAGGAACGAGCAGCCACCATGGCGGGACAGAAGATCCGCATCCGGCTCAAGGCCTACGACCACGAGGCGATCGACACCTCGGCGCGCAAGATCGTGGAGACGGTCACGCGCACCGGCGCCCGGGTTGTCGGGCCGGTGCCGCTGCCCACCGAGAAGAACGTTTATTGCGTCATCCGCTCGCCGCACAAGTACAAGGACTCGCGCGAGCACTTCGAGATGCGCACGCACAAGCGTCTGATCGACATCCTCGACCCGACGCCGAAGACGGTCGACGCGCTCATGCGCATCGACCTGCCGGCGAGCGTCGACGTCAACATCCAGTAAGCGTTGGGCGAGCGGCGGAGATAAGAGACTCACATGTCTGACAGGCAGATGAAGGGCATCCTGGGCACCAAGCTCGGCATGACCCAGGTCTTCGACGAGCAGAACCGGGTTGTCCCGGTCACCGTCGTCAAGGCCGGTCCGAACGTGGTCACCCAGGTTCGGACCCAGGACAAGGACGGCTACGCGGCCGTGCAGCTGGCGTTCGGCGCGGTCGACCCGCGCAAGGTGAACAAGCCGCGCACCGGCCACTTCGACAAGGCGGGCGTGACCCCGCGCCGGTTCCTCGCCGAGCTGCGCACCACCGACGCCGAGACCTACGAGGTCGGCCAGGAGATCACCGCCGAGGTGTTCGCCGCCGGCGTCGAGGTCGACGTGACCGGGACCAGCAAGGGCAAGGGCTACGCGGGTGTCATGAAGCGCCACGGTTTCAAGGGCCAGGGCGCGAGCCACGGTGCCCAGGCCGTGCACCGCAAGCCGGGTTCGATCGGTGGCTGCGCCACCCCCGGCCGCGTCTTCAAGGGCCTGCGCATGGCGGGCCGGATGGGCAACGACCGGGTCACCACGCAGAACCTGACCGTGCACGCCGTGCGTGCCGAGGACGGCCTGCTGCTGATCAAGGGCGCTGTGCCCGGTCCCAAGGGCGGCCTGCTGTTCGTGCGCAGCGCCGCGAAGGGTGGTAACTCCGAATGACAAGCGTCGAGCTGAAGACCCCGGCCGGTAAAGCCGACGGCACGGTCGATCTCCCCGCGGAGATCTTCGACGTGCAGGCCAATGTCGCGCTGATGCACCAGGTCGTGGTGGCCCAGCAGGCCGCCGCGCGCCAGGGCACGCACGACACGAAGACCCGTGGTGAGGTTCGCGGTGGCGGCAAGAAGCCGTACCGCCAGAAGGGCACCGGCCGTGCCCGCCAGGGTTCGACCCGCGCGCCGCAGTTCGCCGGCGGTGGCGTCGTCCACGGCCCCACGCCGCGTGACTACACCCAGCGGACCCCGAAGAAGATGAAGGCCGCCGCCCTGCGTGGCGCCCTCTCCGACCGGGCCCGCGCCGGCCAGCTGCACGTCGTCACCGAGCTGGTGACCGGCGAGAAGCCGTCGACCAAGGCCGCCAAGACCGTCCTCGCCGCCGTCACGGCCGCGAAGCGCGTTCTCGTGGTGCTGGACCGGGCCGACGAGCTGAGCTGGGTTTCCCTGCGGAACCTGCCCGAGGTGCACCTGCTCTGGGCCGACCAGCTCAACACCTACGACGTACTGGTCAACGACGACGTCGTGTTCACCAAGGCCGCGTACGACGCGTTCGTCGCCGGCCCCGTCCGCGGTAAGACCGTCAAGGCTTCCGCGCGGTCGGGCGAGGTCACGGAAGGGAGTGACGAGAAGTGAGTTCGGTCGCCATTCCGGACCCCCGCGACATCCTGCTCGCGCCGGTCATCTCCGAGAAGTCCTACGGGCTGCTCGAGGACCACAAGTACACGTTCATCGTCCGCCCGGACGCCAACAAGACCCAGATCAAGATCGCGGTCGAGAAGGTGTTCGGCGTCAAGGTGGTCAGCGTCAACACGGCCAACCGCCAGGGCAAGCGGAAGCGGACTCGCGCCGGCTTCGGCAAGCGCAAGGACACCAAGCGCGCCATCGTGACTCTTTCGCCCGAGAGCAAGGCGATCGAGATCTTCGGCGGACCCACCGCGTAAAGGACTGAGCTGACAATGGGCATCCGCAAGTACAAGCCGACGACCCCGGGTCGTCGCGGTTCGAGCGTCTCGGACTTCGCCGAGATCACCCGCTCCACCCCGGAGAAGTCGCTGCTTCGTCCGCTGAGCGGTTCGGGCGGTCGCAACTCGTCCGGCAAGATCACCACCCGGCACAAGGGTGGCGGCCACAAGCGCGCCTACCGCGTCATCGACTTCCGTCGCAATGACAAGGACGGCATCCCCGCCAAGGTCGCGCACATCGAGTACGACCCCAACCGGTCCGCTCGCATCGCGCTGCTGCACTACGCCGACGGCGAGAAGCGCTACATCATCGCGCCGGAGAAGCTGAAGCAGGGCGACACCGTCGAGAACGGCCCCCGGGCCGACATCAAGCCGGGCAACAACCTGCCGCTGCGCAACATCCCGGTCGGCACCGTGATCCACGCGATCGAGCTCCGCCCCGGCGGCGGCGCGAAGATGGCGCGGTCCGCGGGCGCGAAGGTGCAGCTCGTCGCCAAGGACGGGCCGTACGCCCAGCTGCGTCTCCCCTCGGGCGAGATCCGCAACGTGGACGTGCGCAACCGCGCCACGGTCGGCGAGGTCGGCAACTCCGAGCACGCCAACATCAACTGGGGCAAGGCGGGCCGCAACCGCTGGCGCGGCAAGCGCCCGACGGTCCGTGGTGTCGTCATGAACCCGGTCGACCACCCGCACGGTGGTGGTGAGGGCAAGACCTCCGGTGGTCGCCACCCGGTCAACCCGAACGGTAAGCCCGAGGGCCGCACGCGTCGCCGCAAGGCGTCCGACGCCCTCATCGTCCGCCGCCGGCGTACCGGCAAGAAGCGCTGAGCAGGGAGGTAGAAGCACATGCCACGCAGCCTTAAGAAGGGCCCGTTCGTGGACGACCACCTGCTCAAGAAGGTGGACGCGCTGAACGAATCGGGCAAGAAGACGGTCATCAAGACCTGGTCGCGCCGCTCGACGATCATCCCGGACTTCCTGGGACACACGATCGCGGTGCACGACGGCCGCAAGCACGTCCCGGTGTTCGTCACCGAGGCGATGGTGGGTCACAAGCTGGGGGAATTCGCCCCGACGCGGACCTTCAAGGGCCACATCAAGGACGACCGCAAGTCGCGCCGCCGCTGAGCGGGCACGAGAAAAGACAAGGGAAGTAGCGATGAACGCCCAGAACGACGCGACGACCGAGGCTGAACTGCCTACGGCGTACGCGCGGGCTCGCTTCGTCCGGGACTCGCCGACCAAGGTGCGCCGGGTGATCGAGCTCATCAAGGGACGTAGCGCCGCCGACGCCTTGGCCGTGCTCCGGTTCGCCCCGCAGGCGGCCAGCGAGCCGGTCGCGAAGGTGCTCGCCAGCGCCGTGGCCAACGCCGAGAACAACCTTCAGCTGGACCCGGAGACGCTCTGGGTCAAGAACGCGTACGCCGACGAGGGCCCCACCCTCAAGCGCATCCGCCCGCGGGCCCAGGGCCGCGCGTACCGGATCCGCAAGCGGACCAGCCACATCACCGTCGAGGTGGAGTCGCGTCCGGCCGTCGCGCAGAAGGCTCAGAGCAAGAAGAAGGCAGGTGGCCGGTAGTGGGCCAGAAGATCAACCCGCACGGTTTCCGCCTGGGTATCACCACGGACTGGAAGTCGCGCTGGTACGCCGACAAGCAGTACGCCGAGTACGTGGCCGAGGACGTCAAGATCCGCAAGCTCCTCGCCACCGGCATGGAGCGCGCGGGCATCTCCAAGGTCGAGATCGAGCGCACCCGTGACCGCGTCCGCGTGGACATCCACACCGCCCGGCCGGGCATCGTCATCGGCCGCCGCGGCGCGGAGGCCGACCGGATCCGCGGCGCGCTGGAGAAGCTGACCAAGAAGCAGGTCCAGCTGAACATCCTCGAGGTCAAGAACCCCGAGGCCGACGCCCAGCTGGTCGCCCAGGCGGTCGCGGAGCAGCTCTCCAACCGCGTGGCGTTCCGCCGCGCGATGCGGAAGGCGATCCAGACCTCCATGCGCTCGCCGCAGGTCAAGGGCATCCGCGTGCAGTGCGGCGGTCGTCTCGGCGGCGCCGAGATGTCCCGCTCCGAGCACTACCGCGACGGCCGCGTCCCGCTGCACACGCTGCGCGCCGACATCGACTACGGCTTCTTCGAGGCCAAGACGACGTTCGGTCGCATCGGCGTCAAGGTGTGGATCTACAAGGGTGAGCTCGTCGGTGGCCTGAAGGCCCGCGAAGCCCGCGACGCCGCCGAGCGCGCGCCGCGTCGCGACCGCGACCGTAGCGACCGGCCGTCCCGCCCGCGTCGTTCCGGCGCCTCGGGCACGACCGCCACCTCGACCGAAGCCGGTCGTGCGGCCGCTGCCGCCACGACCGAGGCCCCGGCGGCCCCGGCCACCGAGACCGCAGAAAAGACGGAGGGCTGAGACGTGCTCATCCCGCGCAGGGTCAAGCACCGGAAGCAGCACTCCCCGAAGCGCCACGGCGCCGCCAAGGGTGGCACGAAGGTCAGCTTCGGCGAGTACGGCATCCAGGCGCTTGAGCACAGCTACGTGACGAACCGGCAGATCGAGTCCGCTCGTATCGCCATGACCCGTCACATCAAGCGTGGTGGCAAGGTGTGGACGACCATCTACCCGGACCGCCCGCTGACCAAGAAGCCGGCCGAAACCCGGATGGGTTCCGGTAAGGGTTCGCCCGAGTGGTGGATCGCCAACGTGAAGCCGGGCCGCGTGATGTTCGAGATCTCGTTCCCGAACGAGGAGACGGCTCGCGAGGCGCTGCGCCGCGCGATCCACAAGCTGCCCATGAAGTGCCGCATCGTGACCCGTGAAGGTGGTGAGTTCTGATGGCTAACGCAGGTGCCGCTCAGGCATCGGAGCTGCGTGAGCTCACCGCGGAAGAGCTCGTCCTGCGTCTGAAGGAATACAAGGAGGAGCTCTTCAACCTCCGCTTCCAGATGGCGACCGGGCAGCTCGACAACAACCGCCGTCTGCGCACCGTCCGCACGGACATCGCGCGGATCTACACGGTCATGCGCGAGCGCGAACTCGGCCTGTCCGTTGCCCCCGACGCCGAGAGTGAAGGTGCCGCATGAGCGAGCCCACCACCGAGACGCCGGCCCGGAACGACCGCAAGGTCCGCGAGGGCTACGTCGTCTCGGACAAGATGAACAAGACGATCGTGGTCGAGCTCGAGGACCGCAAGAAGCACCCCCGTTACTCGAAGGTCGTCCGCACCACCTCCAAGGTGAAGGTGCACGACGAGAACAACGAGGCGGGCGTGGGCGACCGGGTCACCCTGATGGAGACCCGCCCGCTGTCGGCATCGAAGCGGTGGCGCCTGGTGCAGATCGTGGAGAAGGCCAAGTAAGCAGGGCTCTTCGGAGTTCTTAGTTCCGCAAGGCTCGCCCGTCCTGGGCGAGAACCGGCGCGACATACAGGAGTAGACGTGATCCAGCAGGAGTCGCGGCTTCGGGTAGCCGACAACACGGGTGCGAAGGAAATCCTCTGCATCCGCGTTCTCGGTGGCTCCGGGCGGCGCTACGCCGGCATCGGCGACATCATCGTCGCCACCGTGAAGGACGCCATCCCGGCCGCCGGGGTGAAGAAGGGCGACGTCGTCAAGGCCGTCATCGTCCGCACGGTCAAGGAGCGCCGTCGTCCGGACGGTTCCTACATCCGGTTCGACGAGAACGCCGCCGTGCTCATCAAGAACGACAACGAGCCCCGCGGCACCCGCATCTTCGGCCCGGTGGGCCGCGAGCTGCGCGACCGAAAGTTCATGAAGATCATTTCGCTCGCGCCGGAGGTGCTGTGATGAAGGTGAAGAAGGGCGACACGGTCGTCGTCATCGCCGGCAAGGACAAGGGCGCCAAGGGCAAGGTCATCCAGGCTTACCCCGAGCGCGAGCGCGTGCTGGTCGAAGGCGTGAACCGGATCAAGAAGCACACGCGGATCAGCCAGACCCAGCGCGGCGCGCAGTCCGGTGGCATCGTCACGCAGGAGGCGCCCATCCACGTCTCGAACGTGATGGTCGTCGACTCGGACGGCAAGCCGGCCCGGGTGGGTTACCGCATCGGCGAGGACGGCAAGAAGGTCCGGATCTCGCGCCGGAACGGTAAGGACATCTGATGACCACCGCTGAGAAGACCTCGCCGCGCCTCAAGGTGCGGTACCGCGAGGAAATCAAGGGCCAGCTGCAGGCCGAGTTCTCCTTCGCCAACGTCCACCAGATCCCGGGCGTGACGAAGGTCGTCGTGAACATGGGCGTCGGCGACGCCGCCCGCGACAGCAAGCTGATCGAGGGCGCGGTCAAGGACCTCGCCCTGATCACCGGCCAGAAGCCGGAGGTCCGGAAGGCCCGCAAGTCCATCGCGCAGTTCAAGCTGCGCGAGGGCCAGCCGATCGGCGCGCGCGTCACGCTGCGCGGCGACCGGATGTGGGAGTTCCTCGACCGGCTGCTGACCATCGCGCTGCCGCGTATCCGCGACTTCCGCGGGCTTTCGCCGAAGCAGTTCGACGGCCACGGCAACTACACGTTCGGTCTCAACGAGCAGTCGATGTTCCACGAGATCGACCCCGACTCCATCGACCGCCCGCGCGGCATGGACGTCACCGTCGTCACGACCGCCACGAACGACGACGAGGGCCGGGCGCTGCTGCGCAAGCTCGGCTTCCCGTTCAAGGAGAACTGAGCCGATGGCCAAGAAAGCACTGGTCCACAAGGCCGCGAAGAAGCCGAAGTTCGCCGTGCGCGCCTACACCCGCTGCCAGCGGTGCGGCCGTCCGCACGCCGTGTTCCGCAAGTTCGGGCTCTGCCGGATCTGCCTTCGCGAGATGGCGCACGCGGGCGAGCTGCCCGGCGTCCGCAAGTCCAGCTGGTAAGAGCTTCTTTTTAACTCCAGATTCGCCACAGGCCCCGCCCGCTCCGGCGGGCGGGGAACCAGGCGAGAAAGGTTGACAGGTCACCATGACGATGACCGACCCCATCGCAGACTTCTTGACGCGTCTGCGCAACGCGAACTCGGCGTACCACGACGAGGTCAAGCTCCCGCACTCGAAGCTCAAGGCGAACATCGCCGAGATCCTCAAGCGCGAGGGCTACATCGCGGGTTACCACGACGAGCCGGGCGAGAAGCACAAGAACCTCGTCGTCGAGCTCAAGTACGGCCCCAACCGTGAGCGGAGCATCGCCGGCCTGCGGCGCGTCTCCAAGCCCGGTCTGCGGGTCTACGCAAAGTCCACCGAACTGCCGTCGGTCCTCGGCGGCCTGGGCATCGCGATCATTTCGACGTCCGGTGGCCTGCAGACGGACCGGCAGGCCAAGCGCAACAGCGTGGGCGGCGAAGTCCTCGCCTACGTCTGGTAAGGGAAGGGGAACAGGCATGTCACGCATCGGAAAGCTGCCGGTCGCCGTCCCTTCCGGGGTCGAGGTGACCATCGACGGTCAGCTGATCAAGGTCAAGGGGCCCAAGGGCACCCTCGAGCACACCGTCGCCGAGCCGATCACCGTCGAGCGCGACGAAGACGGCACGCTGCTGGTGAAGCGCCCGGACGACGAGCGCACCTCCAAGGCGCTGCACGGGCTCACCCGCACGCTGGTGAACAACCTCGTCGTCGGCGTCACCGCCGGCTACGAGAAGAAGATGGAAATCCACGGCGTGGGTTACCGCGTGCAGGCCAAGGGCGCGGACCTCGAGTTCGCCCTCGGCTACTCGCACCCGGTCAAGATCGAGGCCCCGGAGGGCATCACCTTCAAGGTGGAGACCCCGACCCGGTTCTCGGTCTCGGGCATCGACAAGCAGAAGGTCGGCCAGATCTCGGCCGTCATCCGCAAGCTGCGTCGCCCGGACCCGTACAAGGGCAAGGGCCTGCGCTACGAGGGTGAGAAGATCCGCCGCAAGGTCGGAAAGACGGGTAAGTGATCATGAGCGACACGACTACGAAGCGCAAGCCGGTGGGCAAGGACATCTCGACCCGCCGCCGCGTCGCGAAGGCCCGTCGGCACTTCCGGCTCCGCAAGAAGGTCTCGGGCACGGACCAGCGTCCGCGCCTGGTCGTCAAGCGGTCCTCGCGGCACATCGCCGTGCAGGTGATCGACGACCTGGCCGGCCACACGCTGGTGTCGGCGTCCACCCTCGAGGCGGACGTCCGGTCGGTCGACGGCGACAAGAAGGCCAAGGCCGCCAAGGTCGGGGAACTCGTCGCCGCGCGGGCCAAGAACGCCGGGATCTCGGCTGTGGTGTTCGACCGTGGGGGCAACGCCTACCACGGCCGCATCGCCGCGCTCGCCGACGCCGCCCGTGAGGCGGGGTTGGAGTTCTGACGATGCAGAAGCTTGTTAACGGAAGGAAAGCCTGATGCCGGGACGTACACGGCAATTCGGCGGCGGCCAGGGTGGACCCGGCGGGCAGGGCGGCAACGACCGCGGTGACCGTCGCGACCGCCGCGACCGGCGCGACAGCGGCCGTGGCGGGGCGGCCCAGGACAAGACCCCGCACCTCGAGAAGGTCGTGACGATCAACCGCGTCGCCAAGGTCGTCAAGGGTGGTCGTCGCTTCAGCTTCACCGCCCTGGTGGTCGTCGGCGACGGCGACGGTCAGGTCGGCGTCGGCTACGGCAAGGCCAAGGAAGTTCCCGCGGCCATCGCCAAGGGCGTCGAGGAAGCGAAGAAGAACTTCTTCCGCGTCCCGCGCGTCGGCGGCACCATTCCGCACCCGATCCAGGGTGAGGAAGCCGCCGGTGTGGTGCTGCTCCGCCCGGCTTCCGCCGGTACCGGCGTCATCGCCGGTGGCCCGGTGCGCGCCGTGCTGGAGTGCGCGGGTGTCCACGACGTGCTGTCGAAGTCGCTCGGCTCCGACAACGCGATCAACATCGTGCACGCGACCGTGGCGGCCCTGAAGGGCCTGCAGCGTCCCGAAGAGGTCGCGGCCCGCCGCGGTCTCCCGCTCGAGGACGTCGCGCCGGCCCGGATGCTGCGCCAGCGCGCGGGCCAGGGGGTCTGACATGGCTCAGCTCAAGGTCACCCAGGTCAAGAGCAAGATCGGCACGAAGCACGCTCACCGCGAGTCGCTGCGCACCCTCGGGCTGCGCAAGATCCGCCAGAGCGTCGTGCGTGAAGACACCCCCCAGGTGCGCGGCCTGATCCACACCGTCCGCCACCTGGTGGAGGTCGAGGAGGTCAAGGCATGACGGCCATCAAGATCCACCACCTGCGTCCGGCTCCGGGCGCCAAGCGCGACAAGATCCGCGTGGGCCGTGGTGAGGGTTCGAAGGGCAAGACGGCCGGTCGCGGTACGAAGGGCACCAAGGCCCGGAAGAACGTGCCGGCCCGGTTCGAGGGTGGGCAGATGCCCATCCAGATGCGGCTCCCGAAGCTCCGCGGCTTCAAGAACCGCTTCCGCACCGAGTACCAGCCGGTGAACGTGGGCGACATCGCCCGCGTCTTCCCGGACGGCGGCACCATCGGCGCTGACGAGCTGGTCAAGGGCGGTCTGGTCCGCAAGGGCAAGCTGGTGAAGGTCCTCGGCAACGGCGACGTGAACGGCGTCAAGCTGAACGTCACCGCCGACGCGTTCTCCGGCTCCGCCAAGGAGAAGCTCGAAGCGGCCGGTGGCTCCGCCACCACCAACTGAGGCTTATTCTGGTTAGGCCGCCGTGCCCCCCGCGCAGACCGCCGGTCAGCTCGGATGTCATGCGGCGGCCGACGGCTGAATAAGTCTCACTGAGGCTGCTCGTTTGAAGGCCCGTCCGGCTCGCGCCGGGCGGGCCTTCGGCGTTCCCGGACTTCCTTGCCGGAAGCCGGATCCGGGCGGAGGATCACAGGGGTGGACAGACCCGCACAAGAGCCCCCGCACCCGGCCGGCGCGGCGGATTCCCCGCTGAGCTTCCCGGTCGAGGCGCCCAAGCTCGCCGGGGTCGAGCCGGGAGCCGGAGCACCGGAAGGCGCTCCGGGGGAGGCCGCAGTGCCGAGGCAGGACGACCCCCTGGCCTTCCCCGCGGAGGCGGCGGCCGCACCACCGCCGGCCCTCTCTGAGGGGGCCACAGCGCCGCGGCAGGGCGATCCGCTGGCGTTCCCCGCGGCGGCCGCACCGCGCACCGAGCCACCGCTGTTCCCGGCGGATACGCCGGTGACCCCGCCCGCGGATCCGCTGGCGTTCCCGTCGGAGGCGGCGGCCGAACGGCCGCGGCAGGGCGACCCGCTCACCTTCCCTGCGGCGGCCGCACCGCGCACCGAGCCGCCGCTGTTCCCGGCGGATGCGCCGGTAACCCCGCCTGCGGAGCCCCTCGCCTTCCCCGCGGCGGCCGCACACCACACCGAGCCACCGCTCTTCCCACCCCCCACTCCGCCCGGCCAACTACCCTTCCCGGTCGCCGAGCTCCCCACCGTCGCCGCGCCCCCACCGCCTGCCCCCGCGCCCGCCCAAGCCCCCGCTCCCGAGCCGCCCGCCTCCCGGCTGCCCCGGCACCTCCCGGCGGTCCTCGCGGCCCTCGCCGCCCTTCTGGCCGTCGGAGGGTGCTTCCTGCCGCTCTTCCGGATGCTCCAGGAGCTCTCCTTCCGCCAGGGCTTCGGCGACGCCCAGCTGACCATCACCGAGACCGCCTGGGGCAACCGCATCGAAGTCTCCGGCCAGGAACCCACCGACCGTCCCGGGGTGCCCGTCGGCATCCCCGTCATCGTCGCGATCGTTCTCCTGGCCGCGGCGGCGTTCGCGGCCTTCTCCCGGCCCGGGCGCGGCCTGACCCGGTGGCTGCTGTCGGCCGGTGCGGTGTTCGCCGCGGGGGTCGTCACCACCGTTGCGATGTTCCGGTTCGAGCTGGCCGCCATCGCCGGGGAAGAGATGGACCTGGAGGTCACCACCGGACCCGGCATGTGGCTGCTGGCCCTGGCCGCCGTGACGGCCGCCGCCGCGGCGGTCGTGGCGCACCTGCCCCTCCTCGGCCACCTCCGGGACCCCGCCTGGGCCGATCCCGCCGTCGCCTACGCCGACACCCCGACGCCGCCCTCCGGGGTCGCGATCACCGTGCTGCCCCCGGACGAGCCGGACGAGCCGGACGAACCGCCGCTACGGTGAACACGTGTGGGTCTTCTTCGGCGCCTCCGTGCTCGTCGCCCTTACGCCAGGGGCGAACAACCTGCTCGGCCTCCACCACGGCATGACGCACGGTGTTCGCCACGGCCTCGCCGGCCTGGGGGGCCGGCTGGCCGCCTTCACCCTGCTGATCGCCGCCGTCGCGGCCGGGCTCGGGCAGCTCCTGGCCGCCTCCGAGACCGCTCTGACGATCATCAAGTGGGCCGGCGCCGCCTACCTGCTCTACCTCGGCGTCCGCCTGCTCTGGTCCACCTTCCGGGGCAAAAACACCCCGGACGAGTTGCCCAAAACCCCCACTACGGCCTGGCGCGTCACCCGCAAGGAGTTCGGGGTCGCGATCACCAACCCGAAGGCGATCCTGATCTTCACCGCCTTCGTCCCGCAGTTCATCGACGCAGGTCACGGTCCCTTCTCGACGCAGATCGCGCTGCTCGGCGCGGGCTACCTGCTGGCCGAGTTCCTGGCCGGCTCGGTCTACGTCGTCGCCGGCGCCGCGGTGAAGACGGTCAAGCTGCCCCGGCGGGGCGTCGACCGGGCCACCGGGGTGGTGCTCGTCGGGCTGGCCGGCGTGCTCGCGACGTCGAACGCCTGATCCATCATCTGTCAAGGAATACCGCCAAGACGGCGATGTGGATCAACCCGCCGGAGCAACCTTGGTACGGAAAACGCACACGGACTGCGGACACGCCCTGTGAAGCTGTTAGAGTCGGCGACACGCTTCGGGACGAGTGTGCCCCGAAGCGTTCCTGGCTTGCGTGCCAGTAGTGCTGTGTGTTCCCGCCGGCCCCGTGCCGGCCAAGCCGATCGTCGGTTAGGACAGCCGACGACGCCGAGGAGGTCCCCCGCGTGCTCAGCGCCTTCCGCTCGGCTCTCGCGACGCCGGATCTACGCAAGAAGATCCTGTTCACGCTAGCCATCGTCGCGGTTTACCGAATCGGTGCGACCATTCCGGCGCCCGGCATCTCGTACGGTGCCGTACAGGCTTGTAGCTCCCAGGCGCAGCAGGAGGGCGTCTACCAGCTGCTGAACCTGTTCAGCGGTGGTGCGCTGCTGCAGCTGTCGCTCTTCTCGACCGGCATCATGCCGTACATCACGGCGAGCATCATCATCCAGCTGCTCACCGTGGTCATCCCGCGGTTCGAGGAGCTGAAGAAGGAAGGGCAGTCCGGCCAGGGCAAGCTGACCCAGTACACCCGGTACCTGACGATCGCGCTGGCGATCCTGCAGGCCACCGGGGTGGTCGCGCTCGCGGACCGCAAGCAGCTCTTCCCGGACTGCGACCAGCCGATCATCCCGGACAACAGCGTCTACTCGCTGGCGATCATCGTCATCACCATGACCGCGGGCACCGCCGTCATGATGTGGCTGGGCGAGCTGATCACCGAGCGCGGCGTCGGCAACGGCATGTCCGTCCTGATCTTCCTGAACATCGCCGCGCGCATCCCGGTCGAGGGCGGCAACATCCTCAGCAACGCCGGTGGCCTCGGCCTGGCCGTCGTCTGCGCCTTCGGCCTGGTGATCATCGCCAGCGTCATCTTCGTCGAACAGGGCCAGCGCCGGATCCCGGTGCAGTACGCCAAGCGCATGATCGGCCGCCGGATGTACGGCGGCACGTCGACCTACCTGCCGATCAAGGTGAACCAGGCCGGCGTCATCCCGGTCATCTTCGCGTCGTCCCTGCTGTACCTGCCGGACCTGATCAGCCGCCTCGTCGGCGACCAGAACGCCAACTCCGGCTGGCAGGTGTTCATCAAGAACTACATCGTGAACCAGTCCAGCTGGGTGCACATCCTGCTGTACTTCGCGCTGATCATCTTCTTCACGTACTTCTACATCACGATCACGTTCAACGTGGACGAGCGTGCGGAAGAGATGAAGAAGTTCGGTGGCTTCATCCCGGGCATCCGCCCCGGCCGCCCGACCGCCGAGTACCTCAGCTTCGTGCTGGGCCGGATCACTCTGCCGGGCTCGCTGTACCTGGGCATCATCGCGATCCTCCCGAACTTCTTCCTGTCGGTGACCGGTAGCGGGAACAACCAGAACTTCCCGTTCGGTGGCACGGCTGTGCTGATCATGGTCGGTGTCGGCCTCGACACCGTGAAGCAGATCGAAAGCCAGCTGATGCAGCGCAACTACGAAGGGTTCTTGAAGTGACGCGCCTGGTTCTCGTCGGCCCGCCCGGTGCGGGCAAGGGCACGCAGGCGGTGGCCCTGTCCGAGCAGCTGCGCATCCCGCACATCTCGACCGGTGACCTGTTCCGCGCCCACGTCGGCCAGGAGACCCCGCTCGGCCAGGAGGCGAAGCGCTACCTGGACTCGGGCGAGCTCGTGCCCGACTCGGTGACCAACGAAATGGTCCGCGAGCGGCTCGCCGAGCCGGATGCCAAGGCCGGCTTCCTGCTCGACGGCTTCCCCCGCAACACCAAGCAGGCCGAGGTCCTCGGCGAGATCCTGGGCGACGCGGACGTCACGCTCGACGCCGTGATCCAGCTGCAGGTGCCGGAGGACGTCGTCGTCGCGCGGCTCATGTCGCGCGGCCGCGCGGACGACACCGAAGAGGTCATCCGCCGCCGTCAGCAGATCTACGTGTCGGACACCGCGCCGCTGCTGGAGTACTACGCCGACATCCTGGTGACCGTCGACGGTGTCGGCAGCGTCGAGGAGATCTCCGGCCGGGTGCTGAAAGCGCTGCGCGACCGCACGTGAACCTCGGAGGATTGCGTGTTCTGCAAGTGCTCCGCCGTGGGCGCATGATCGAAGTCAAGACCCCGGACGAGCTGCAGGCGATGCGGGCCGCGGGCCTCGTCGTCGCCCGCACGCTCGCGGCGGTCCGCGCCGCGGCGAAGCCCGGTGTCAGCACGGCCGAGCTCGACGAGCTGGCCGAGCAGACGATCCGGGACGCCGGCGCGGTGCCGTCGTTCAAGGGCTACCACGGGTTCCCGGCGTCGATCTGCGCGTCGGTGAACGAGCAGATCGTGCACGGCATCCCGGCGAAGACCCAGGTGCTGGCCGACGGCGACATCATCTCCGTCGACTGCGGCGCCATCCTCGACGGCTGGCACGGCGACTCCGCCGTCACGCTGGCCATCGGCAAGGTCTCCGACGCCGACCTGGCGCTGTCCGCGGCGACCGAGGCGGCGATGTGGGCCGGCATCGAGGCGGTCAGCGCCGGCGGCCGGCTCACCGACATCTCCCACGCCGTCCAGTCCGCCGCCGAGCGCGCGGGCCGCGACGACGGCATCGAGTACGGGATGATCGTCGAGTACGGCGGTCACGGCATCGGCCGCCAGATGCACATGGACCCGTTCCTGCCGAACGTCGGCAAGCCCGGCAAGGGCCCCCGGCTCAAGCCCGGCATGGCCCTGGCCATCGAGCCGATGCTCACCGGCGGCGGCGGCGAGACCCGCGAGCTGGACGACGGCTGGACGGTCGTCACGGCCGACGGCTCCCGCGCGGCCCACTGGGAGCACACCGTCGCCATCACCGAAGACGGTCCCTGGGTGCTGACGGCCCCGGGAGACGCCTGACCTGCGCAAACGCCCTCGTGAGTGGTAAGGCGTGTTCTAACCCGCTTTACCACTCACGACCGCTGTCGCCCGTTCACCTACCATGGTCACCCCCGGTTTGGGGGTCGCGACACGACCTGCGTACACTGTCAAGTCGGCGCACTTATCGCGCCCGGATCCTGCGCGCTCGTGAATTCACGGTCTAGGGAGCCGGGCACCAGTGTGCCACGCAACACCCGACCCAGCACTAGTGCTCGAGTTGATCAGGTGTGGCGACAGACGATACCGACAGGGAAATGCGGAGGACATGGCGAAGAAAGACGGGGCCATCGAGGTCGAAGGCCGCGTAGTCGAGCCGCTCCCCAACGCGATGTTCCGCGTCGAGTTGGAGAACGGTCACAAGGTCCTGGCTCACATCAGCGGCAAGATGCGGCAGCACTACATCCGCATCCTGCCGGAGGACAGGGTTGTCGTGGAGCTTTCGCCCTACGACCTCTCTCGTGGTCGCATCGTCTACCGCTACAAGTGATCACGAAGAGCAGCTAACAAGCAGGAGCAGAAGACGTGAAGGTCCAGCCGAGCGTCAAGAAGATCTGCGACAAGTGCAAGGTGATCCGCCGTCACGGCCGGATCATGGTGATCTGCGAGAACCTGCGGCACAAGCAGCGGCAGGGCTGATCACAGCACTCGACCAGAGTGGATTGACGGCTACACAACCTCCCCGCACCTGCCGGGCCACGCGAGTGGTCCGGTTCACCCCCGGGCTTCAGGCCGGGGCTGGGACACCCGAGGCGCAAGCCGAGGGCACGACAGGCGAGTCGGTCCCGGAACCGGACGGGGAGCAGACCTGAAGAAGAAACCGAAGAAGGAGCATCAGCGCCAATGGCACGACTCGCTGGCGTAGACCTCCCCCGCGAAAAGCGGTTGGAGATCGCGCTTACCTACATCTACGGCATCGGCCGTACCCGCTCGAAGCAGCTCATCAAGGCTGCCGAGCTCAACGCGGACACCCGCGTCAAGGACCTCAGCGATGACGACCTCGCGAAGCTGCGTACGTACATCGAAGAGAACTTCAAGGTCGAGGGTGACCTTCGCCGTGAGGTGAACGCCGACATCCGTCGGAAGATCGAGATCGGGTGCTACGAGGGCCTTCGCTGGCGCCGCGGACTTCCCGTCCGTGGTCAGCGCACCAAGACGAACGCCCGCACCCGCAAGGGTCCGAAGAAGACGGTCGCCGGCAAGAAGAAGGCTGGCAAGAAGTGAGCGTCCAGGGCAAGAAGGTCGTGCAGATGGGTGGCGTTCAGCGCCGCGGCTCGGCTTGTGTCTCGCCCAAGGCGCTCTACGCCCGCCCGATGGCGCTCCGCAACCTGTACACCGACGCCGGTTCGATCATCCGGCGCGGCCAGGCCGAAGCGGTCGCCGCTCACCAAGAGAACGCGCGCTAACAGGAGAACCCTCAGAACATGCCACCGAAGTCTCGTACTGCGGCCGGGGCCAAGAAGGTCCGCCGCAAGGAAAAGAAGAATGTCGCGCACGGTCACGCGCACATCAAGAGCACCTTCAACAACACCATCGTCTCGATCACGGACCCGACCGGTGCCGTGATCGCGTGGGCGTCGAGTGGGCACGTGGGCTTCAAGGGCTCCCGCAAGTCCACCCCGTTCGCCGCGCAGATGGCCGCCGAGAACGCTGCCCGCAAGGCCGCCGAGCACGGCATGAAGAAGGTCGACGTCTTCGTGAAGGGCCCGGGTTCGGGCCGCGAGACGGCGATCCGCTCGCTGCAGGCGGCCGGCCTCGAGGTCGGCACCATCCAGGACGTGACCCCGCAGCCTCACAACGGCTGCCGCCCGCCCAAGCGGCGCCGGGTCTGAGGAACGGGGAGGAGTAAGAAGAAATGGCTCGTTACACCGGCCCCGCGACGCGTATTTCGCGTCGCCTCAAGGTTGACCTCATCGGCGGCGACCAGGCTTTCGAGCGTCGCCCCTACCCGCCGGGCCAGCACGGCCGCGGGCGCATCAAGGAGTCCGAGTACCTCCTGCAGTCGCAGGAGAAGCAGAAGGCTCGCTACACCTACGGCGTTCTCGAGCGTCAGTTCGTCCGGTACTACAAGGAAGCCGTCCGGCGTCCCGGCAAGACCGGTGAGAACCTGCTGCAGATCCTCGAGTCCCGCCTGGACAACGTGATCTACCGCGCCGGCATCGCCCGCACCCGCCGTCAGGCGCGTCAGCTGGTGAGCCACGGCCACTTCCTGGTCAACGGCCAGAAGGTGAACGTCCCGTCGTTCCAGGTCACCAAGTGGGACATCATCGACGTGCGGCCGAAGTCCATGGGCATGCTGCCGTTCGTGGCGGCGAAGGAGTCCTTCGGCGACCGCCCGATCCCGGCGTGGCTGCAGGTCGTCCAGTCCAACCTCCGCGTGCTGGTCCACCAGCTCCCGGAGCGTGCGCAGATCGACGTTCCGGTTCAGGAACAGCTGATCGTCGAGCTCTACTCGAAGTAGTCCGGCACCGTCGGACGCAGGGCGGCGGCGCCCACAGTGCGCCGCCGCCGCGCCATCCCTTCGACGTCATATGGCGGGCGTCGTCTGGAAAGGAACTAGGAAGAAATGCTGATTTCCCAGCGGCCGGCTCTCGGCGAAGAGACGGTCAACGAGACCCGCTCCCGGTTCACCATCGAACCGCTGGAGCCCGGCTTCGGCTACACGCTCGGCAACTCGCTGCGTCGCACGCTGCTGTCGTCCATCCCGGGCGCGGCCGTGACGAGCATCCGCATCGACGGCGTGCTGCACGAATTCACCACCGTTCCCGGGGTGAAGGAAGACGTCACCGACATCATCCTGAACCTCAAGGAGCTCGTGGTGTCCTCGGAAGAGGACGAGCCGGTCACCATGTACCTGCGCAAGCAGGGCCCGGGTGAGGTCACGGCGGCCGACATCGTGCCGCCGGCGGGTGTCACCGTGCACAACCCGGATCTGCACATCGCGTCGCTGAACGGCAAGGGCAAGCTCGAGATCGAGCTCGTCGTCGAGCGCGGCCGCGGTTACGTTCCGGCCCTGCAGAACAAGCAGGCGGGCGCGGAGATCGGCCGGATCCCGGTCGACTCGATCTACTCGCCGGTGCTCAAGGTGACCTACAAGGTCGAGGCCACCCGTGTCGAGCAGCGCACCGACTTCGACAAGCTGATCCTGGACGTCGAGACCAAGCCGTCGATCACGCCGCGTGACGCGGTCGCGTCGGCCGGCAAGACGCTGGTGGAGCTGTTCGGTCTCGCCCGCGAGCTGAACGTCGACGCCGAGGGCATCGAGATCGGCCCGTCGCCGCAGGAGGCGGACACCATCGCCGCCTACGCGATGCCGATCGAGGACCTGGACCTCACCGTCCGGTCGTACAACTGCCTCAAGCGCGAGGGCATCCACACGGTGGGCGAGCTCGTCTCGCGCAGCGAGGCGGACCTGCTCGACATCCGCAACTTCGGCGCCAAGTCGATCGACGAGGTCAAGCTCAAGCTCGTCGGTCTCGGCCTCGCGCTGAAGGATAGCCCGCCCGGGTTCGACCCGACCGCGGCGGCCGCCAGCTACGACGGCGAAGGCTGGTCGGAGGGTGTCGGTGGCATCGCCGACGGGATTTCGGACGGCCACGACGATGGCCAGGACTACGCAGAGACCGAGCAGCTCTGAGGCCGTGTGCCTGGACGCTGTGAGCTGAACTAGGAGAACCAATGCCCACCCCTACCAAGGGAGCCCGGCTCGGCGGGTCGTCCGCGCACGAGCGGCTGATCCTGGCCAACTTGGCCACGCAGCTGTTCGAGCACGGCAAGATCACGACCACCGAGGCGAAGGCCCGCCGGGTCCGCCCGCTGGCCGAGAAGCTGATCACCAAGGCGAAGCGGGGCGACCTGCACAACCGTCGTCAGGTGCAGAAGGTCGTCCGTGACAAGGACGTCCTGCACAAGCTGTTCGCCGAGATCGGTCCGCACTTCGCGGAGCGTGCGGGTGGCTACACCCGGATCACCAAGACGATGCCGCGCAAGGGCGACAACGCCGCCATGGCCGTCATCGAGCTGGTGGCCGAGAAGACGGTGACTTCGGAAGCCGAGCGCGCTCGCAAGACGAAGTTCGCGAAGGACGAGAAGGCCGCCGCCCCGGCTGCTGCCGAGGAGACCTCGACCGAAGAGACCACCGAGGCGCCCGCCGCCGAGGAGGCCAAGGCTGAGGACACCGCCGCGGAGACCGAGGCTCCGGCTTCGGACGACGCGGATGCCAAGAAGGACTGACGTCCTGACGGCCGCTTCGACACCGGACGAGCCCGCCACTCCCCCCGGGGAGGGCGGGCTCGTTCGTCTGCGCCTGGACGTCTCCTACGACGGCACGGACTTCTCGGGCTGGGCCCGCCAGCCGGGCCGCCGCACGGTCCAGGGCCTTCTGGAGGAGGCGCTGCAGAAGCAGCCACCGGGGGCGTCGGTGCCGAAGTCCGTCGTCGTGGCGGGCCGCACGGACGCCGGTGTGCACGCGACGGGTCAGGTGGTGCACGTCGACGTGGTGCCCCTCTCGTCGCCTTCGGGCCGGATCCCGGTGTCCCCGGAAGGCATCCCGGACCTGACGCGCATGACAGGCCGCTGGAACCGCCTGCTGCCGGGCGACGTGCGCGTGCTGGGCGCCCGGGTCGCGCCCGAGGGTTTCGACGCCCGGTTCTCGGCGATCCGCCGGCACTACCGCTACCGGGTCTCGGACGCGCCGTGGGGCGTGGACCCGCTGCGCCGCCACGACACGCTGGCCTGGAACCGTCCACTGTCGACGGACGCGATGAACGCGGCGGCGACGGACCTGCTGGGCCTCCACGACTTCGCGGCGTACTGCAAGCAGCGCGACACGGGCACGACGATCCGCGAGCTACAGCGCCTGGAGTGGGCGCGGGTCGACGACCACCTGCTGGAAGTCCGCGTCTCGGCGGACGCGTTCTGCCACTCGATGGTCCGCAGCCTGGTCGGCGTGCTCCTCCTGGTCGGCGACGGCCGCCGCACCGACGCGTGGCCGTCGAAGGTCCTGGAGAGCGGCATCCGCGACAGCGCGGTCGCCCCCGCGCACGGCCTCACCCTCCTGGGCGTGGACTACCCACCCGACGCCGAGCTGGCCGCCCGCGCCGAACAGACGCGCAACGTCCGCACCTCCCCGGCCCCTCGTGAGTGGTAAGGAGGGTTCTAACCCTCCTTACCAC
>NZ_JBSGJD010000137.1:0-25546 GCF_053605405.1 Amycolatopsis sp. NPDC003861 | reverse complement strand
CAAGCTCACGCCGATCGAGTTTGAGACAATCAGCAGGCACGCAACCGCGGCCTGATCCACCCCACCTGCGAGTCAACCAAACTCGGGGCAGTCCCCTGCTGCGAACCGTCGCTGTTTAGGGACCTGCTGGCGGGGTTGTCCACGGGCTTGACTTGCAACAACAGGAGAACGAGCGTGACGGATCGATCGCTGGTGTGGGTCGGTGTCGATGTGGGCAAAGCGACGCATCATGCGTGCGCGATGGACGCGGCCGGCGAGGTGGTGTTCTCGCAGAAGGTCGCCAACGACCAGGCCGCGATCGATCAGCTGGTCACCCGCGCCGGCCAGACCGCCGGCGAGGTGCGGTGGGCGATCGATCTGACCAGTAACGCCGCCGCGCTGCTGGTCGCGGTCCTCATCGCGACCGGGCAGCACGTGGTCTACGTTCCCGGCCGGGTCGTCAACCGGATGACCGGGGTGTTCCGTGGCGAGGCGAAGTCGGACGCCAAAGACGCGCGGGTGATCGCCGAGACCGCGCGGATGCGGACCGACCTGACGCCGGTCACCGCCAGCGACGACCTGGTGATCGAACTTGGCCGGCTCACCGCCCACCGCGAGGACCTGATGGCCGACTGGGTCCGCGGTGTCAACCGGCTGCGCGACCTGCTGACCGGCATCTTCCCCGCACTGGAACGTGCCTTCGACTACTCCACCCGCAGCGCCTTGATCCTGCTCACCGGGTTCCAGACCCCGCAGGCGATCCGCGCGGCCGGCGAACCCGGCGTGGCCGCTTACCTGCGCGAGCACGGCGCCTGGGCCAAGGGCATCCCTGGCATGGTCGCCGATGCGCTGACCGCCGCGCATGCTCAGACGGTGCGGCTGCCCGGTGAGGCCACCACCGCAACGCTGGTCGCCGGTCTGGCCCGCCGGCTGCTGGATTTGGACCGGCAGATCAAGGACACCGACAAGCTGCTGACCAGCCAGTTCCGGGAACACCCGCAGGCGGGAATCATCGAGTCGCTGCCCGGCCTCGGGCCGATCCTGGGCGCCGAGTTCATCGTGGCCACCGGCGGCACCCTCGCCGCCTTCGCCACCTCCGGGCGCCTGGCCTCCTACGCGGGACTTGTTCCCGTGCCACAAGACTCGGGCAGGGTCACCGGGAACATGCGCCGCCCCAAGAGATACAACCGCAGGCTGCGCCGCGTGTTCTACTTGGCTGCCCTGTCCAGCATCCGCGCCAGCGGACCGTCGCGAACCTTCTACGACCGCAAACGCGGCGAACGATTGATCCACACCCAGGCCTTGCTGGCGCTGGCCCGCCGCCTCGTCGACGTGCTCTGGGCCTTGCTGCGCGACGGCCGGACATTCACACCGACCGCGCCACAACCCGCTACCGCTGCGGCTTGACACGGTCATTCAGATTCCTTCAGTTGACGATGAGGACCAGGCGGCCGCGGACGTGGCCGGTCTCGGCGGCGTGGTGGGCTTCGGCGATGTCGGCCAGTGGGTAGGTCCGTTCGACCGGCAGCCAGAACTTCCCGGCTTCGATGAGGTCGCCGATGGTGGCGAGGGCGTGGAAGGCGTTGCCGTCGGCGAAGCCGTTGCTGAAGTGCACGCCGTGCGCTTCAGCGCCGGCGAAGTCGGCGACGGTGATGACGTTCTTCGCATCCCCGCCGGCGAGGGCGATGAGCTCGGGCAGGATTCCGTTCCCGGCGACGTCGAGGGCGACGTCGACGCCGTCGGGAGCGAGGGCGCGGACGCGGTCGGTCATGCCGTCCCCGTAGACCACCGGTTCCGCGCCCAGGGTGCTGAGGAAGCCGCTGTTGCGGGCGCCGGCGGAGCCGATGACCCGGGCGCCGCGGGCGAGGGCGAGCTGGACCGTGGCGGTGCCGACGCCGCCGGAGGCGCCGTTGACGAACAGGGTGGTGCCGGCGGTGACGTGGAGCTGGTCGAGGCCGCGGGTGGCGGTTTCGAGAGCCGCGGGGATGCCGGCGGCGTCGGCGAACCCGAGCGAGGGTGGGATCGGCGCCCGGTAGGTCAGCAGCGCGTATTCGGCGGCGGCGGCCTGGTTGTCGGAGATGCCGAAGATGCGGTCGCCGACGGCGACGTCGGTGACGTCGGCGCCGATCTCGTCGACGACGCCGGCGACGTCGGCGCCCGTGGTCTGGGGGAGGGTGGCGCCGAAGCTGAGTTCGCCGCGGCGGATTTTCGTGTCGCTGGCGCTGATCCCGGCCGCGCGGACGGTGATCCGGACCTGGCCGGGGCCGGGGTGCGGGTCGGGGAGGTCGACCAGTTCGAGGACCTCGGGGCCGCCGTAGTGCTTGAACTGCACTGCTTTCATGGTGGTTGTCTCCGGTCAGACGTTGCGGCTGTGGGGGGTCTGCTTGGTGTAGTCGACGTCCCAGTCCTCGACGCCGATGGCGATGATGCGTTTCGGGTGGACGCGGATCATCGCGTCGTCGTGGTGGCCGGGAGTGTCGACGTCGGCGATGGCTTCGGCGTGGCCGCGGATTTCCAGGGAACGGACTCGCCAGGGGTCGGTGCTGGGGACGTCGTCGATGACGAGGGCGATGCGGCCGTTGTCGGCGACGTTGCGGAAGCGGCGGCTCTTGCGGAGGTGCAGGCCCATCAGGTCGATGGTCTGCGTGTCGGGGTTGTAGGTGAAGCCGACCGGGCTGACCTGGAGGGTTCCGTCGGGCTGTGCGGTGGCCACGCGGCACAGGGGCTGGTCGTTCAGGTATTGGATTTCCTTATCGGTGAACATGTGGCTCCTCGGGTCAGTCAGTGGGTGAGGACGGGGTCGGGGGCGACCGCGAGCGGGCCGCTGCGGAAGAGGCCGGCGGCGAGCAGGGCACCGACGAAGAACAGCGCGGCGGCGATCCGGAACACGAAGTGGTAGCCGGCGAAGGTCGCCGCGGCGAGGGTGGCGGGGGCGGTCGCGGCGTGGGCGGTGAGGTAGCTCGTGGTGGCGGTCGCGCCGAGGGAGCTGAACACCGCGAGGCCGATCGAGCCGCCGACCTGCTGGGTGATGTTGGCCATCGCCGAGGCGACCCCGGTTTCGTGCGGTCGCACGCCGCTGGTGGCCGCGTTCTGGCCCGGTCCGAAGATCAGGCCGAGACCGAGGCCGATGACGAGCAGGCCCGGCAGCACGCCCCCGGTGTAGGTCGAGTCCGCGTCGATGCCGGTGAGCAGGACCATGCCGGCCGCGGCGAGGAGGCTGCCGAGCGGGACGATCGGGCGGGGCCCGAAGCGGGGAAGCAGCACCGCGCCGGAGACGACCGCGCCGGCCATGACGAGGACGACCATGGGCAGGAACGCCAGTCCGCTCTGCACCGGGGTGAACTTCAGGGTGTCGGCGAGGTAGTAGGTGACGAACAGGAACACGGCGAAGCCGCCGGTGCCGGAAATGCCGATCGTCAGGTAGGACGCGCCCCGGTCGCGGTCCATGACCACCGACAGCGGCAGCAGGGGGTCGCGGACCCGGCGTTCGACCACGACGAACGCGACGACGAGGAGCACCCCGAACGCGGTCGGGCCGAGGGTCCAGGCGTCGGTCCACCCGCGCGTCGCGGCGTTGCCGAGACCGTAGACGATCCCGAACAGGCCGAGCAGCGCGAGGACGGTGCCCGTGAGGTCGAGCCGGGTGCGTTCCGGTCGGGCGTGGTCGACGAGGAAGACCAGTGCGCCGGCGATCGCGATCGCGGCGATGACGACGTTGGCGTAGAGGCACCAGCGCCAGGACAGGTTCTGGGTGAGGACGCCGCCCAGGAGCAGGCCGAGTGCGCCGCCGGCGCCGGAGATGGCGCCGAAGACGCCGAAGGCGCGGCCGCGTTCGTCGGCGTTGCCGGCGAAGGTCACCGAGACCATGGCCAGGGCGGCGGGGGCCAGGATGGCGGCGAAGGCGCCTTGGGCGATGCGGGCGATGAGCAGGGGGGTGAACCCGTCCGCGGCGCCGCCGAGAGCGGAGGCGGCGGCGAACCCGAGCAGGCCGGCGATGAACAAGCGTTTGCGCCCGTAGAAGTCGCCGAGGCGGCCGCCGAGGAGCAGGAGGCTGCCGAAGGCGAGGGCGTAGCCGGTGACGACCCATTGGCGGTTGTCATCGGAGAAGCCCAGGTCGTGCTGTGCGGTGGGCAGGGCGATGTTCACGATCGTGGAGTCCAGGATGACCGTCAGCTGGGCCAGGCTGAGGGCGACCAGCGCGAGCCACCGGTTCGGGACGGCTACGGATTTCATAGGAGACCTTCGATCGTCACGGACTTGACTTACCGATGTTATATTAACTTACCGATGATAAGTCAAATGTGGACGGGTAAGGTGACCGGTCATGATCGACGACGTCCTCTGGCTGCGGGACGAGCCGCCACGACCGCCGAGGCGGAACACGCCGCTCACCCTGGAGCGGATCATCACCGCGGCGATCGCCGAGCTCGACGCGGCGGGCGCGGAACGGCTGACGATGCGCAAGCTCGCCGAACGGCTCGAGGTGACGTCCACCGCGCTCTACTGGCACGTCGCGACCAAGGAAGACCTGCTCGACCTCGCGCTCGACCACGTCGTCGGCGAAGTACCGGTGCCCCCGCCCGGCTCGGAGCCCCGGGACGGGCTCCGGACGCTGCTCGTCGGCTGGCGCGCCGCGATGCTCGCCCATCCGTGGTCGCCCGCGCTGCTCGGCCGCCCGCTGCTCGGGCCCAACGTGCTGGCGCGGACCGAGTTCATCCAGGCGAAGCTCGTCCAGGCCGGGCTGGCCGGGCTGGAGCTCGCGGCCGCGACCCGCACCCTCGCCGGCTTCGTGCTCGGCGCGTCGCTGGCGGACGCCACCTGGCGCCGGCTGGACGACCCGGCCGCGATCGCCAAGGTCCGCGCGCACATCCTCGATTCCGCCGAACGCTATCCGACCCTCAGCTCGTCCGGGTTCGTCGATGCCGGGTGGCCGGACGACGAGCTGTTCGTCTTCGGGCTCGACCGGGTGCTCGACCGGCTTCTGGCCAAGACCTGAGCGCGGCGGGCGCGCCGAACTCGCGAACCCGTAACACATCTGCCCGGAGACAAGGCCGAAGGCGGCGCGAGGTAATCGGCGCGAGTGCGGCGGTGGTTCCTCGGCTTCCGCAAGCAGCCACGCCGGCGCCTCGCCGGCTGCCACCCGAACCGCCGCTTCGCCGTCAACTCCGTGGTCCGCCGTTTCCCGAGGCAGCGTCAGGACTCCCTGACCGCTTCGGGTAGGGCACCGGAGTGGTGCGAAAGCGGCCTGGCGACACCGCCTACGTACCGACTGCTCGTGAGTCGGCCGGCCTGGCCTCCGCCGGCGACGGTGCGTTGCTGCTCGTCGGCGGTGGCAGCGGCAGCACCCCGGCGAGCGGCGACCGTGAGCTGGACCGCGCCATTGAGCGGCGGAAACGGCGTCGCGACCTTGACGCCGTCTTATCTTCGGCGCCGCGTTGATCTTCGGCGACGGAACGATCACCCCGGTGGATGGTGCGGCTGGGGCGCCGGCTCAATATCGAGTCAATTCGCTGTTCAAAGGAGAGTTTGACCGATAACCGTGTTGCCGGTGGCCGCGGTTGGCAATCAGACCCGGGGCGCGGAGACTGGAGCGACATCTGGCCTGGGCCCGCGAGACCGCTGAGCGGCGGGGGATAAGCTGACGCCGGTTGAGTCCACAGCCACCGGCGAGCGCCCGTGTGGGCGTCGTTGTGCCTGATCCCGGTGGCCTGTGCGCGGCACTTGGTGAGGCCTCAGTACCAGAGAGGCTCGAAGTCGTGACCGCTCCTCCGATCGGCCCTGCCGTCGTTTCCCCGCCGCTCGCCGTGGTCGAGCGGTTGTCGGTACTGCTCGTCGAAGACGACGACGGTGACGCGCTGCTGGTCGAGGAGATGCTGGCCGACCTGCCGGCCGAGGCCGGGCGGTTCACGCTGCTGCGGGTGCCGACCTTGGCGGCCGCGCTGGCGCAGGCCGGCGGCGTCGACTGCGTCCTGCTCGACCTGCAGCTGCCGGACGCGACCGGCCTGGTGGCGCTGACGGCGTTGCGGCAGCACCGGCCCGAGGTCGCGGTCGTGGTGCTGACCGGGCAGAACGACACCGCGACCGGGGTGGCCGCGGTCGCGGCCGGCGCGCAGGACTACCTCGGCAAGGACCAGGTCGACGGCCACCTGCTGATGCGGGCCATGCGGTACGCCTGGGAGCGGCGCCGGGCCGAAGGCGTGGAGCAGCAGCTGCTGGAGCAGCAGCTGCTGGCGGGCGAGAACGCCCGCCTCGAGCGAGGTCTGCTTCCCACGCCGTTGCTGGAGGACCGCGAGCTCGGGCTCGCCGTCCGGTACCGGCCGGGCCGTGACGGTGCGTTGCTGGGTGGCGACTTCTACGACACCGTCGAGCTCGCCGACGGCACGGTCGAGGTGATCATCGGCGATGTCTGCGGTCACGGCCCGGACGAGGCCGCGCTCGGCGTCGCCCTGAGGATCGCGTGGCGAGCGCTGGTGCTGGCCGGTTTGCCGGCGCTGGAGGTGCTGAGCACGGTCGAGCGGGTCCTGGAGAACGAGCAGATCAAGCCGCTGTTCGCGACCGTGTGCACGATCACCGTCGCCCCGGACCGGCGGTCCGCGCGGATGACGCTGGCCGGTCACCCGCCGCCGCTGCTGCTGCCGCAGAGTGGCCCGGCGAGGCTGCTGGCCTCGTCGGCGCTCGGGCCGCCGTTGGGGGTTCCGCCGCGAAGACCCCGGCGGCAGACCGAGGTCGCGTTCGAGCCGGGGTGGTCCCTGCTGCTCTACACCGACGGGATCTTCGAAGGCCGGACGAAACACGGTGACCGGCTGGGCCACGACGAGATGGCGGGCCTGGCCGAAGAGGAGATCGCGCGGCCCGTGGACCCGGGTGCGGCGCTGGACGCGCTGATCAGCCGGGTCCAGGACCTGAACGACGGCCCGCTCGACGACGACATCGCGCTGGTCCTGCTGACCCATCTGCCCACCGGAGACAACCGATGACCTCCCTCTCGTCGGCCTGGCCCCTGCGGCGCTGGGTCGGGCTCCTGGCGCTCGTCGAAGCGGTGCTGCTCGTGGCGGCGCTCGCCGGCGGCGCGATCGCGCTGACCAACCTCAGCGACGCCCGGACCCGGCTGCTGGACCAGACGGGGCCGCAGCTGCTGCAGGCGAACGCCTTGTCGACCGCGCTGGTCAACCAGGAGACCGGGGTCCGCGGCTACCTGCTGACCGGCCAGCAGGACTTCCTCGACCCGTACCGGACCGGTCTGGCCGAGCAGGACCGGGCCGTGGCCGAGTTGCGCCGGCTGGGCGCGGCCCCGGACAACCAGGTCGGCCGTGACCTCGACGTCGTCCTGGCCGCCGGCGACGCCTGGCGGACCGCGGCGCTCGTGCCCGGCACGCCCACGGCCGCGCAGGTCGAGCGGAGCAAGACCCTGTTCGACGCGCTGCGCGTCCGCTTGGCCGACCAAATCACCCACCTGGAAACCGCGCGCGCGGACGGCCGGGCGGATCTGACCCGGGCGTCGCACCTGCTGACCTGGATGCTGATCGCGATCGCGGCGGTGATCGCGGTGGCGTTCGTGCTGCTGTTCGCCGGTCTGCGCCGCGCGGTGGTCGGCCCCATCCAAGCGCTGGCCGCCGCCGTGCGCGACACCGCCTCCCGCGACCTGCACCGCCCGGTCACCGGCACCGGGCCCCGCGAGGTGCGGCAGCTGGGTGCCGACGTCGACGCGCTGCGGCGGCGCATCCTCGACGAGGTGACCGAGCTGGAGCAGGCGCACGCGCAGCTGGAATCCCGGACGCACGCGCTGGAGCGCTCGAACTCCGACCTCGAGCAGTTCGCCTACGTCGCCTCCCACGACCTGCAGGAGCCGCTGCGGAAGGTGACGAGCTTCTGCCAGCTGCTGGAAAAACGCTACTCCGACAAGCTCGACGAGCGGGGTGAGCAGTACATCGGGTTCGCCGTCGACGGCGCGAAACGGATGCAGGTGCTCATCAACGACCTGCTGGCGTTCTCCCGCGTCGGCCGTCGCGGAGGGGAACCGGTCGAAACCGAAACCTCGGCTCTCGTCGCCGCCGCGACCGCCAACCTGGAGAGTGTCATCGCGGAAACCGGCGCACGCGTCACCGTTGCCGACGATCTGCCGCCGGTGCGAGGCGAAGTGTCCCTGCTCACCGCGGTGTTCCAGAACCTGATCGGCAACGCCCTCAAGTTCCGCGGCGAAGAGCCACCGGAAATCGCCGTCACGGTCGAACGCGACGGCGGCGAGTGGGTGTTTTCCGTGACGGACAACGGGATCGGGATCGACGCGCAGTACGCCGAGCGGATCTTCGTGATCTTCCAGCGCCTGCACGGCCGGGGCGACTACCCCGGCACGGGCATCGGGCTGGCGATGTGCCGCAAGATCGTCGAGCACCACGGCGGCCGGATCTGGCTGGCCGCCGACGTCACCGCGGGCACCTGCTTCCGCTTCTCCCTCCCCGCCCTCCCGGAAGCTGCCGGGACCACCGAAGAAAAGGACGCGGCATGACCGATTCCCTCGAACCGATCGACGTCCTGCTCGTCGAGGACGATCCCGGCGACGTCCTGATGACGCAGGAAGCTTTCGAGCACTACAAGATCCGCAACACGCTGTCGGTGGTTTCCGACGGCGAGCAGGCTCTGCAGTTCCTGCGCCGGGAGCCGCCGTACGAGGACGCGCCCCGGCCGAGCCTGATCCTGCTGGACCTGAACCTGCCCCGCCGGGACGGCCGCGAGGTGCTCGCCGAAGTGAAAGCCAGCCCCGAGCTGCGCAGCATCCCGGTCGTCGTGCTGACCACGTCCGAGGCCGAAGAGGACATCGCGCGCAGCTACGACCTGCACGCCAACGCCTACGTCACCAAACCCGTGGACTTCGACCGGTTCGTCGACATCGTCCGGCAGATCGACAGTTTTTTCGTCACGGTGGTGAAGTTGCCGCATTGAGGTGCGGCGGATGGTCGTCAGACACGTCGCCCCACATGCTGAAACCCTTCACCGGCAACGCCCGCACCCTTCTGCCTACGCAAGCCGACATGGCCGCCCCGGCCGGCGACGCTGCGTGCTCGCCGCAACCCCGCGCCTCGGCGGTGACTGTGCCGCCCGAGCAGCCGGGAACTCGCTCTCGGCGGCCAACGCGGCTGCGTCGCACACCACGACCTGATGCTTGATCTTCACCCGCCTGGCGGGTGATCACGGGGTGAACGTGCCGCATCCGCATTCGTGCGCTCACAGTCAAGCCGGGACCGGCCGAACCGGCCGACAATGGGTCGGGTTCCCGGTTTTCGAAGTCAGTGGAGCGGCCATGCAGATGGAGATGCTGTACGACACCAGAAGTGTTCATCCGCTCGACCGGTACGACTACTACCAGGCGGCTTCCGCTACCGAGCTGGCCCCGGTGGCCGTCGACGGGCGGGCACCCGGCCGCCTGCTCGCTGTGATGTCGACGGCCAGGATCGGCGACCTCGAGCTCGAGCACGTCACCTGGTCAGCCGATGCCCAGCTCGTGACCAGGCGGACCCAGCGCCTCATCCAGGCCCGCGACCCGGAGTGCTACCGCGTCTTCCTGAGCACCAGTGGCGTGATGATCGGCGAGCAGGAAGGCCGGCCGGTCCCGCTCAGAGCCAACGACATGGCCCTGTTCGACCTGTCCAGCCCTTGCGACAGCACGCATGGCACGGAACCCACGCGGATGCGGGCGGTCATGCTCTCGATCCCGCGATCCCAGGTGCCCGTGCCTCGCGTCGCCGTCCGTCGCTTGACCAGCACCCGCGTCCCGAGGGACCTCCCAGGACGAAGCCTGATCGCGCAGTTCCTCCAGGGGCTCGACCCCACCCTGCCGTCGCCCGATCCCGCACTCGCGGACGTCTTGTGCGAGAGCGTCACCGGCCTGATCCGGGTATGGCTGGGCCGGCCGAGCGGGATCAGTCCCCACACGCGCCAGACCCTGTGGATCGCTCACCTCAGCAACCTCACCCGCCGCCGCCTCGGCGATCCCGGCCTGAACGTCGAACAGCTCGCCAGGGCCGCACACTTGTCACCGCGGTCCCTGCACCTGCTGTTCCGCGACAGCGGCCTCACCCCCATGCGTCTGGTCAAACAGCTGCGCCTGCGCGAATGCCATCGCAGCCTCCTGGACCCGGCCAAGGCCGGCATTCCCATCAAGGACCTCATCGCCGCGCACGGTTACCTGCGGCCAGACCAGTTCGCCCGTGACTTCCGGCAGCAGTTCGGTATCGCTGCAAGCCAGGTCCGCGCTCGGCACCCGCGGTGAGCGGCCATGTGGTCCGTTCTGTTCGGCGGCACCGTCCCATGGGCGGCTGCCATAGCGACCCTGCTCCTGGTTCTCACCGCCACGCTCCTGATCATTCACCAGGTCCGCGCCAGCGATGGCGACATGTCCGTCCGGCTGCGCTGGCTGGGTCTGCACGTGCAGCGCAGCGCCCCGCCCCGGGCACCACAGACGACCGAGCAGCCGATGCGCGGGAACGCCGCGGCTGATGCGGGTGTGGGGTGTGGCTGCCAGCGGGCTGCGCTGACGCGGCCGGTGAGGTTGTCGAGTTCGTACCCGACGACCTCGGGAGCTGCGTGTTGCTGGATCAGCACGCCGATCGCCGCGGCGCCCGGTGCGTCGTGTGGGTAGGCCAGGGCGCAGGTAGTGAGGCTGCGGTCGCGGCGGCGGTGGACGCGCCACGGAGAGGGACGGGTGTGAGGGGCCCAGTAGCAGCCGAAGATGGCGGGCCTGGCGGGGCGCCGCTCGGCCTCGAGTGCAGCGAAAGCGGCCCCCGTGGAAGCCACGCCCGGGCGTGCTCCTCGGTTCGAGCGTGGGTGCCCGCGAAGGGGGCGACGGCGACGAAGGTCCCGACGACTCCCGGCTTGCGGCGGTAGCGGGGGAGACAGGCGCCGAGGTCGTGCTCGGTTGTTGTCTCCTGGACGCCCGGCGGGCGCGGGGAGATGGGCTGCCGGCTTGTCATGCAGCGCCGTGAACCTTTCGCGTGCCCTCGCCGACTGAACAGGGGAAGGAGGGCAGATGAGCGATGAACTGCTGATCGTGCGGTGCCGGCTGGGCGAGCGTGACGCGTTCTCCGAGCTGGTGCACCGCTGGCACGGGGCGGTCGAACGCTACGTCGGGCGAATGCTCGCGGGCCCGGACGACGACGTTGTGCAGGAAGTGTGGCTGGCGGTGTTCAAGGGGCTACCGAGACTGCGCGAGCCAGAACGGTTCACGCCGTGGTTGTTCACCATCGCCCGCCGCGCTGTGACGAACCGGCTGCGTGACACCTACGGTCAACCCACGCCCGAGCCCGACCCGTTGGAGGAGTTGTCCGGCCCGGACGAGATCGATGCGGTCGCCGACCGGGAGGTGCTCGCCGGCGCTGTGGGCGCGCTGCCGGTCCGGGAACGTGAGGTGCTGGTGCTGTTCTACCTCGAGGACCTCCCTCTCGAGGTGTGTGCCCAGATCTGCAGCGTGCCGGTCGGCACGGTGAAGTCGCGGCTCAACCGGGCCCGAAGGCTGCTGCGGGAGGAATTGACGCGGAAGGAGTACGAGGTATGACGCCGGAAGAGGTCATCCAGCGGCTCGAGCGGCCGCTGTCGCTGCGGCGGCGAGTCGGCTACGTGAGCGTCGCCCTGGCGGGGCTGCTGGGCAGCGGCGTGGCCGGGCTGTTGTGGGCCACCGAGCCGGGGCTTCCCCCGCGCACCAAGGTCGCGTTCGCCGTGCTCGTGGTGATCGGGGTGGGCTGGGCGGCGTTCGGCACCTGGGCGGTGACGCGCCGGGCGCCGCTGTTCGCCCGCGACCGCGTGGTCGCCGGCTGGCTCGGGGTGGCGGCCTGGTTGTTGTTCACCGCCGGCGTCCTGGTCATCACGACGTTGCGGCACCGCGCCGAACCCGAACTGATGCTGATGGTGCTCGTGCTCGGTGGCGTCGCGGTGGTGCGGCTGCGGGGCGCCCGCCGCGATCGCGCGGCGCTTCTCCTACGCCGAGAGCAGCTGAGCCGGCGTGCGGAATAGCTGCTCTCCAAGCCGAATCCGGCGGCGCACGTGAAGTGATAGGTGCAGCTTCTACGTCGATGCGAAGCTCCAAGCACCACCTGATCACCGACGCCCATGGGTACCCCGCTCGCGGTCACGCTCACCGGCGGGCACCGCAATGACGTCATCCAGCAGCTGATTCCGCGGATCGACGCCATCCCGCCGATCCGCGGCATGGTCGGCAAACCACGCCAGCGGCCGCGCCGGCTTTTTCGCCGACCGCGGCTACGACCACGACAAGGACCGCCGCCTGGTGTAACCGAGGTCGGCGTGAGCGGGGAGGCTCTCGGTGATCCAGGTGGTGAGGGCAGGCAGGATTTCGGGATGCCCGCGAGGGCGGCGGTGTCGTATTCGCGGCCGGGAGCGGACTCGGAGGTCCACAGGGGCCAGCCGTCGGGGGCGGTGATGACCTGGATGTTCCCGCCGTGGTCGGCGTGTTTGCCTGACCACCACCGGTCCACTCCCTCGGTCCGGCCGGGGTGCGGCACCGGTCGGTCTCGATCAGGGTGCCGTCGATGCTGATGTGGCTGTAGCCGGCCATCTTCACGGCCGGCAACGCCGGTTCCAGGGCCCGTGCCTGCGCGGCCGGTGGCCAGCTGCCGCACCCGTCCGGCACGAGAGTCCGGGGTTGGCCTGGCGGAATGATCAACTTGATGCTAGCCTCCCCAGGCGTATTCGAACCTGACCGGGGGAAGACTGGATTCTATTTCGCGTTTCGCTGTGCATTGAACTCGGTAACTCATGCATCATCTGCGCGAACATGCGGAATCCGAATTCCGCCCGCAATTTTCCAAGGGGGATTGTGAAGAATCTTGTAAAGACGTTCGTCGTGGCCGGTGCCGCAGTGGCGGCGTTGACTGTTCCGGGTGTCGCGATGGCTGCTCAGGGTGGCGCCGCGACGGCGTCTACCAGTGTCGGCGTGGCGGATGTCAACAGCAAATGGTGTGGCGAAAACTACAATAGCTGTGTTATTGAGCGGAGCGAATTCGCTCGATACTACAAAGTTGGGCCGATCGAGTACTTTCCTCGTGACCCCGGCTGCGCAGGTATCTGTTACAGCGGCTACAGGTTCAATTACTGGCCTAAGTGAATAGTGGCGGTGGGGCGCTTCGGCGTCCCACCGTGTTTCACGCGCTGCGCTGGTCGAGCCTCGTCCTCATCGGACTGCCGGGCACCGCGCTCGATCGCCGCCGTGCAACGCCCTGCGGGGTCGCCGCGTCAGCGGGCGGGGCGTGCGCCGGCGGCCAGAACCGCGACGACCGCGATCACGATGGTCACCGGTTTCGACGCCGGACACTTTCGCCGACCTGCCCGAGGGGGCGGCGGTCGGCGCACTCACCACGGCGGCGACGGCGATGACGTTGCGCTGACGGATGAGACCGGCGCAGCGCGCCACGGCACCGGAGTGTCGTCGGTCGCGGCGGTGTCGGACTCCGGGTCGCCGTGGTGGCTTGCGGCGGCCGGTGCGTTGCCTGGCCTTCGAGTCCGCCGCTTCCTGCGCCACTACGCGTTGCAGCTTCGGCTGAATGCCGACGACGCCTCGGCACCCCCGCAAGACGGGCCCGGCCTGGAGCAGGCGTTGCGGCGGGCGATGACCCAGACCGTGCTCGCGCGGGCGATTTTCGCGATGCCGGAACTCTGGATTCACCGGGCGGCCGCCGTGCGAGGTCGCCGACGGTCCGGGTGGACCGTCGGCGACACCGCCGCGCGGCAGTCGTCAGATCCCGCTGACCTGGCGGATCCAGCTGCGGCCCGCCGCGACGCTGCCGTAGGTGGTGGTGCTGGACCGGTCGCTGGTCGAGCAGACCCCGACCTGCACACCGTCGTCGATCATCGGGCCGCCGGAGTCGCCGCCGGCCACCGCGCCGTCGAGGGTGTCGGCCGCGATGGCCGGGCCGCCGAAGTAGTCGGTGGCACTGGTGTCGGCGATCCGCACCGAAGCCTGCTTCAGGACGGCCGACTGGTGGTTGCCTTCGTCGGTGGACTGGGTCGCGCCCCAGCCGTAGACGCGGGCGGAGTCGCCTTCCCGTGCGTCCGACGAGCTGCCGGCGAGCCGGGCGAAGGTGCTGCCTCCGTTGGTGTTCAGCTTGATCAGGGCGAGGTCGCCGCCGGAGTACACGTACGTCGAGGACGCCTTCGCGTGCACGCCACCGGAGGCGCTGTTGGAGCCGACGTAGAGGTCGATGTCGGTCAGCCGTCGCCCGTTGTCGTCGTACATGCAGTGCTTGGCCGTCAGCACCCAGCGTGCGCCGATCAGCGTGCTGGTGCAGAAGAAGGTGTAGCCGTTGGCGTGGCCGTTGAACCGGGTGATGTAGCCGGGGTTCTGGGCCGTGCTGCCGTCGATGATCGACGGTTCGGCACCGGACGGAACCGGCGTGAGCGGGGTGCTCGCCGACGCCGGGGCGGCCGCGAGGGTGGCGAACGCGGCGCAGGACACGGCGAGCAGGGCGGCGGATCGGGCGAGAGGATTGCGCATCGGGACTCCTTGACGGGGACCGGTGGGGACTCACCGAACGTAATCAGTTGGTGTTGCTTCGGTAACCGTCGGAAGATCGGAGAGGATCAACGGAACAAGACGGATCTTTCGGCGGGTTGTGCGTCGTCCGCCGACGTTCGTCGGGTGACAGGCGTGGTCCGCGCCTGTTAGACCGGTGGTGATCCGGCACGACCGGACGCTTCCGCCACGCCGGCGCGATCCGCCGACGGCACCTCGTTTCTCCGCACCGACGCCGAGGATCGCCATGCCGTTGTTCGCGGTGCCGCCGCCGGAGGCCGCCAGGCGGGACCTGGCGCAGGTCCTCGCCGAGGGCCCGTTCAGCCGCGCGCTCTCGCTGGCCATCGACCGCAGCGGCCTGGGACTCGCCCGCCTCGGCAGCCGCTTGACGGCCGCGGGTGTTCCGGTCAGCACGACGACGCTCAGTTACTGGCGCACCGGGCGGACCCGCCCCGAGCGGCCGCATTCCCTGCGCGCGGTGACGGTGCTGGAAGACGTCCTCGGGTTGCCGGCCCGCTCGCTGACCGGCCTGCTGTCCCGCCCCGGCCATTGCGGCGCGCCCGATCCGGTGGGCTGGGAACGGTTGTGGGGTCCGCGCAACGGCGTGCTGCCGGTGCTGCGTTCGTTCGACGCGGCCGACGAAACATCGTTGCTGGTGCTCAGCCTGCACGAGGCCGTCTATGTGGGCGCCGACCGGTGCCTCACCCGCCTGCGGGTGCGCGAGGTCGTGCGGGCGATCGAGGAACCGGTCCAGGCCAGGGTGGTGGCTCTCCGTGGCTGCGCCCCCGGCCGCCCGCCGCGGCTGGTGTCGACGCGGTACTGCCGGGCGGTGCGCACCGAAGTCCTGGCGGAGCCGGGGTTCGTGATCAGTGAGCTGGTCCCGGTCCGCCCGCTGGCGGCCGGCGAGATCGCGATCCTCGAGTACGAGTTCGAATACACCGATGACGTACCCGACACCAGCTACGATCGCCGCTTCCGGCATCCGGTGGCCGAGCACCTGGTGGAGGTGCACTTCGCGCCGGAGGCGTTGCCCTCGGCCTGCCACGCTTACCGGCTGGACGGGCCGGGTGGTGTGGAGCGCGAGGTCGCCGCTGTCCCGGTGGCGCCGGAGACGCCTGCCCTCTGCTTCGCGAGCGAGGTGGGCGCCGGCATCCGTGGGCTGCGCTGGGGCTGGCCCTGATCGGCCACGGCCGTGGGTTCTCGTCGAGCATGCTGCCGGCTCGCTTAAGAAGCAGCCTCAGCCGGAGGTCCACCCCGACAGCCGCCGGCGTCGACATCTCGTGGCTGTCTCGCTGATGCTACTCAGGCGAAGAGTCATTGATCCGCCCGGGTGATCACTGTGACACGGAGATGTGGTTGGTGCGTGCATGGTCGCGGGCTTCGTGGCGCTGTTCGCCGCGCTGCGGTGGCGGTGGAGCCACGAGGAAGCGAAGCTGCAGGAGTTCCTCGAAAGCGAGCTGTCCGAACGCGCGATCTGACGCCGCGCAGCCCGGTCGTCACAACGTCCCGTATCGGCTCGGGTGGCGGCCGTGCCCGCTCCAATCATCGCCCTCCGGCGACCGGTTCGGCGGCGGACTCGGTCACGAGGACGACATCCTCTCGCTTGCCGGGCGCCTTCGCAGCGTAGGCGGGATCACCGCGGATCGGTGGCCGACAGCAGGGCCAGCGCCTCGTCGGGAAGCGCGGTCACCGTGAGGTGGTGGCCGGTGTCGAGCACGGACAGCGGTCGCAACACCCTGGGAGCCGTCGTGGCCAGGATGATCCGGCCGCCTCGTCGCCCGGCTTGGTAAGCCGCCGTGAGGAGGCGGCCCAGGCAGCCGGCGCCGCAGAAGGTGATGTTCCGCCCGTCGACGACCGTGGTGGCACCTGCGGCGGCCAGCGCTTCGGCCAGCGCGTCCTGGGCGTTCAGATCGAATTCGCCGTCCAGGCGCAGCAGGGTGACCGTGCCTTCCCGATGCGCGGAGATGACGAACGCGGCCGGCGGTGGCGGGTCTGCGGTCATCGCCGTGGCTTCGGTGCGGTCGCGGACCGATGCGCCCGGCAGGCGAGCTGGTCGGGTGCCATGGGACCTCCGGTCTGCGATGCAGGAACGATGCGAATCTACGCCGCGGAACTCGGAAATGCCGAGTCGGCAGAGTGTCCTGACGGAGCGGCGATCCAGTGTGCTCGGGTAATCACGAGGCAGGGACGGCATGTGGCGAGGTCCAAGCGGTGCGGAAAGAGTGGAAGCCCGCGATGGTAAATAGACAGCTTGCATCGTATTTGAATCGCCCTACCGCCGACCGACGCGTCCCTCATGGCCATGCGGGTGATTCCGCCGGGGCAAGCAGCCGCTCCTGCCGGTCGGTAGGGTGTGGGCGCGGTGCCCGGCGATCGGGCGGGCAAGAGGAGACCGGATTGACCGACGTCTACGCGCAGACCGACGACCCGTGGGAGGCCGATCGGGTCACGTTCGGAGCGGAGCCGGCCGGTGACGGCTGGGACCGGTGTGGCGTTGATGGTGACGGGCCGCTGGCGCAGCGGTTCGGCGCGCTCGCCTCGGTGCTCCTCGAGGCCGGTTCCCTGCACGAGGCGATGGAACGCGTGGTGTCCGCGGCGCTGCGGATCGTTCCCGGCGCCGAACTGGCCAGCATCACGATGCGCTCGCCCGACGGCGGGTTCCACACCCCCGTCCGGACCGGTGCGGAGGCCGAGGAACTGGACCGGATCCAGTACCGGACCGGCGAGGGGCCGTGCCTGGAGGCCGCGCGGCACAACGGGCCCGGGCACTGCCTGAGCGACGACCTGGCCGGCTCGGTCGCGTTCCCGGAGTTCGGGCCGCGGGCGGCGCGGTTGGGGTTCCGGTCGTTGCTGGCCACGACGTTGCTGCCGGATCGCAAGTCCGGCCTGCCGCCGGGCGCGATCAACCTCTACAGCCGGCGCACGGGCGCGTTCAGCGGCAACGCGGTCGACCACGCGCTGATCTTGTCGTCGCACGCGTCGCTGGCGCTGGCCGGGTCGGCCGCACACACCGCGGCCGCGTTGCGGGAAAAGAACCTGCAGCGGGCCATCGACGGCCGGGACGTGATCGGGCAGGCCAAAGGCATCCTGATGAACCGCCGCGGGGTGTCGGCCGACGAGGCGTTCGACATTCTCCGCCGCACGTCGCAGGAACTGAACGTGAAGCTGGCGGAGCTGGCCCGCACGCTGACCCAGCGACACCATGAGCTCGACGGCTGACCTGCCCCGGCGGGTGGTGAGTCCGAACAGGGCAATGGCTGCCGCCGAACGGTGTGAATCAATTTCGGGTTGGGTAGTCAGTCGCCAAGTCCGAGCCTTCCGCGCGCAGAAGGCCCGGACCGAGGTTCCGCCGGTCCAGACCTCGGGCCGGCGGAACCGCCCCGGGCTGCCGGGATCCCTTACGTCAGTGCACCGGGCGCTCTCGGATCGCTGTCCGGGGAGGCTCCTCGATCAGGTCGGCTCCGTCGAGGCCGCGGTCCCGGGATTGCCGGCCGCGGTCGCCCAGGTGCTGGCCGCCGTCGCGATCCACCGGCGTGCCCTTGGCACGACCGAACACGGCGGACTCGGCTACCGGCCCACCCGCACCCTCACGATCACGCTCGCCGACCTGTCCGGATTGCGCTGCCGGCTCGCCACCGCCGACGCCATGACGCGGCACGCCTCCCACCGACGACCGCCTTCGGCTTCACCAGGACGCCGTGTCACGGGTGGGCGCGCGCCGCAGTGCAGGACATCGCGTCCAGCCCGGCGCAGGACACTTCGGCCCACACCGTCTTGCCGCCCGCCGGGTGCGCGAGCACGCCCCAGGTCTCGGCGAGCTTGCCGACGATCTGCATGCCGCGGCCGCCGAGCCGCTGCGGAGACGGTGCCGCGACGACGGGCTGGTCCGGGGAGCTGTCGTCGACCTCGATCCGCACCCGGCACGGCGTCGGCGTGTGGCTCATCCGGATCTGCAGGGGCCCTCGGCTGTGGTCGTAGGCGTTGGTCACCAGCTCGGTGGCCACGAGCAGCACGTCACTCAGGTGAGCGTCGTCGATCTGCGTCAGCGTGCGCGAGGCCCAACGGCGGACCTGCACCAGGACCGGGGCGGTGGTGCCGCGAAGGTCCAACGACCACGGCGCCGCCTCGCTTCCGGCGTCGCTCCCTTCGGGCATGACCGATCATCCCTTTCCGGGCTCCGTCCTCCCTGCTGAAGACGTCCGCACACCAGCCATACCCAGCCCTCGGCGGCGTCAATCCCGCGAATCGGCGATCGCCGCTGCGGCACTGGGCAATAGCTCGCCGGGGCATGGGTAACGCGCCGTGGCCTTGCCCGGAGCCCAGCCGGACCTCAGCCCGGCGTTCGGGCAGGTGCCGGTGCCGTCAGTGTCCGGTGGAGTAGATGTTGATGAGGTTGCCGTCGGGGTCGCGCAGGAGCATCGATCGGTTTCCCCATGGCTGGTTGGTGGGTTCCTGGACCCAATCGGTGACCTGGTCGACCAGGCGGGCGCGTTCGGCGTCGACGTCGTCGACCTCGAATTCGATGATGGCGGATCGGTTGGCGGCGGCCACGGCGGCGTTGTTGTTGAACCGCTTGACCCCCGCGCTGCCGGCCAGCGCGATGATGCTGCCTTCGGTGTGCAGTTCGGCGTAGTCGCCGGACCCGAAGGGGGTCACCGGCTCGGTCTTCGTGAGCGTGGAGTAGAAAGCGGTCAGGGCGGGCAGGTCGTCGGTGACGAGGCGTATTGAGGCGAGCTTCACGGCGTTCTCCTGGCTGCTCTCGGCGAGCCGGGCTGTCCGGCTCCGCGAAACAGTACGGTACAGTACCGTACTGTTTCGGCGAGGAGAAGAACGGAGATCACCAGGTGGCCCGATCCGGGGACTTCGTCGACGTTCGAGTCCAGCGGTCCAAGGCGGCGGTGCTCGCCCAGACGTACGAGTTGCTGTCGGCGGGTGGCATCGGCGGTGTCAGCATCGACGAGGTGTCGCGACGTTCGGGCGTGTCCAAGACCACGATCTACCGCCACTGGCCGTCTCGGGCCGCGCTGCTGATCGAGGCGTGCTCGACGATCGGGTCGGCGCCTGCGGTTCCCGACACGGGCAGCTTCGGCGGGGATCTCGTCGCCTTGGCCGAGGCGTTGGCCGAGCAGCTGCGGAGCGCTCGCTGGGCGGCGGTCTTGCCCTCCATCGTGGACGCCGCCGAGCGCGAGCCCGAGCTGGCCGGGCTGCATGCGGATCTGCACGCCCGGTTGATGGCTCCGTTCGGTGTGGTGACCGAACGCGCGCAAGCCCGCGGTGAGCTCGCCGCGGATCGCGGGCCGGCCGACGTCACCGCCGCCGTCGCCGGCCCGCTGTTCTACCGTCGCTGGTTCTCCCGCGAACCCCTCGACGCCGCGTTCGTCGCGCGCGTGGTCGAGGACGCCCTTGGCCATCTCGGCGCCTGACCCGTTCGACATGACGGGCGGGCCCGAGTCTAGGGGACCAGGTTGTCCGCGGCGGCGAGGAAGGCTTCGATCAGGGGGGATCGGCGCGTCGCGAGCCAGGCCAGGGACACCTGGTTCGGCCCGATGTCTTCGACCGGGATGCCGAAGACGTCCGAGCGGGTGTAGAACGTCGCCGTCGACAACGGGATGACGCTGATGCCCGCTCCGGCGGCGACCAGTTCCAGTTTCTCTTCGACGCTGTGGATGCGCGGGACCTCGGGACGGTCGGGTTTGCGCAGTTCGAGGGCGATGTCCCGCCATTCCGGGACGGCGTCGGGGTCCTGCAGCAGGTGCTCGTCGGCGAGTTCGGTGACCGACACGGACTCCTTCCCGGCCAGCCGGTGCCCGGCGGGCACCATCACGACGCGGGGTTCGGTGAACAGCGGCCGCACGGTCAGCCCGCGCTGGTCGGCCGGCAGCCTGATGATGCTGACGTCCACGCGGCCGTCGTGGAGGACTTCCACCTGGTCGTGCCAGCTGGTGCGCAGCAGCCGGACGCCGATGCCCTGCCGGGCCAGTGCCCGCACCGCCGGGGTGACCACGATGCCCGGCATGAACCCGACGATGAGCACCGGCTTCGCCTCGGCCGCGGCCGTGACCCGCCGGTGCACGGCTTCGGCCGCCGCCAGCAGGTCCCGGGCGTCGGTGAGAAGCTGTTCGCCCGCCGCGGTGAGGACCGTGCTCCGGCGGTCGCGAACGAACAGCGGCGTCTTCAGCTCGTCCTCGAGGGCGCGGATCTGGCGCGACAACGCGGGCTGGGCGATGTGCAGCCGCGCGGCGGCCCGGCCGAAGTGCAGCTCTTCGGCGACCGCGACGAAGTATCGCAGCTTCCGCAGGTCGAAGTCCACGTCGGCCCACCTCCCGCGCCCATCATCGCAAGTTTGTGATGCCGTCGCGGCATCACAGCGCGCGGAACGGGTCTTGGACGGAGGGCGGGGGCACCGGCCACCGTGGAGGAGGAACGAAAACACGGGTGAAGGGACAGTGATGAAGATCTTCCTCACGGGCGGCTCGGGCTACATCGGCCGTGCGACCATCGGCGAGCTGGTCCGGCAGGGGCACACCGTCGAAGCGCTCGCGCGCAGCGAGCGCGCCGAGGCGGCGGTGGTCGCCGCCGGGGCGAGCGCGGTCCGTGGTGGCCTGACCGACCTCGACGTGCTCGACCAGGCGGCGGCGCGGGCGGAAGCCGTGATCCACCTCGCCCAGGCCACCAGCGGCGAGGAGGACCTGGCGGCCGCCACCGCGATGCAGGACGGCGTCGGAGGCGGCACCTACGTGCACACCGGCGGCAGCTGGGTCTACGGCGACACCGACGGGGTCCGGGACGAGAGCGCGCCATGGAACCCGCCGGCGATCGTGGCCTGGCGGCGGGCCGTCGAAGAGGCGGTGCTGGCCCGGGCCGCCGGCGGCGGACGGCCGGTCATCGTCCAACCGGGCCTCCTCTACGGCGGCGACAACCGCCTGATCGACATCTTCTTCGTCCAGCCGGGCAAGGAAAGCGGCGCGATCCCGTACCTCGGCGACGGCGGCAACCACTGGGCCCTGATCCACCTCGACGACCTCGCCCGGCTCTACGTGGCGGCGCTGTCCGCGCCGGCGGGCTCGGTGTACCTCGGGGTGGGCGGCGTCAACCCGACGGCCAAGGAGGTCGCCGAGGCATGCGCCCACGCCGCCGGGCTCGACGGGAAGACCGTCTCCCTCAGCCTCGAGCAGGCCCGCGAGCAGATGGGCCCGATCGCCGACGCGTTCGCTCTCGACCAGCAGCTGACCTCGGCCAAGGCGCAGCGTGAACTCGGGTGGACCCCGGTGCACACCCACCCGCTGACCGAGTTCACCGCTCAATGAACCAGGAACCGGGAATGGACCGGGAAGCGGTGCTGTGGTCCGAAGAGGAGCGTGTTCGCGGCTCACGGCCGCTGCTGGTGATGCTGCACGGCTGGAGCTACGACGAGACACACCTGGACCGGCTGATCACCCCGCGCCTGCCCGACGAGGTCGTGGTCGCCTCGGTGCGGCGCGGATTCCCGAAGCCGGTGGATACGCGTGGTTCCCCAGTGCGGGCAACCCGATCGGTGATCCTCGGCCGCAGGTGGCGAACGCGGCGGCGCTGGACGTGCTCTCGTGGCTGGAGACCGTCGAGGCGCCGTCGATCGGGCTGCTCGGCTTTTCGCAAGGTGCGGCGATGGCGCACCAGCTCATGCGGCTGGCGCCGCACCGGTTCGCCTACTGCGTGAACCTGGCGGGGTTCGTCGTGCGCGACGAGCAGCCCGGCGACGAATCGCTGAGCGGCACGCGGCCGCCGGTCTATTGGGGACGGGGCCGGGAAGACCGGGTCATCCCGGCCGGGGCGCTCGCGCGGACCGAACGGTGGCTCGCTCGCCACGCCACGGCCGAGGTCCATGTCTATCCCGGGCTGGGGCACGACGTCCGCGGCCGGGCAATCGACGACGTCGCCGACTTCGTCGGCAAGCAGCTCACTTCAGCAGGGAGGTCCGGATGACTTCGAGAGTCCTCACCATCGGCGGTGACCTGCGTGCCGGCCGGATCGGTTTCGGCGCCATGCAGCTGACGGGGAAGCAGGTCTGGGGCGAGTACCCCGACCGCGACGGCGGCATCGCCGTCCTGCGCGCGGCCGTCGACGCCGGTGTCACGTTCATCGACACCGCCGACGTCTACGGCCCGCACACCAACGAGGCCCTCATCCGCGACGCACTGCACCCCTACTCCGAAGACCTGGTCATCGCGACCAAGGGCGGATTCGTGCGCGGCGGCTTCGACTACGCCACGCTTGGTGCCGTCGGCAACCCCAACTACCTGCGGCAAAGCGCCCACCTGAGCGCGCGCCGGCTGGGTGTCGACACGATCGACCTGTACTACCTGCACAGCGGCCGCGCTACCGATACACCGTTCGAGGACCAGGTCGCCACCCTCGCCGCGTTGCGGGACGAGGGGCTGATCCGGCACATCGGACTGTCCAATGTGACGCTCGAACAGTTCCGGTCCGCGCGGGAGATCGTGGAGATCGCAGCGGTCACCGCACATTTCAACGCCGGTGCGCGTACGGGCGCGGAGTTGCTGCGAGCGGCCGAGGACAGCGGTGCGGTCTTCTCGCCCTGGCACCCGGTCACCCTCACCGAAGGCCCGGACCCGGACAAGGTCGTGGCGGTGATCGAGCCGATCGCCGCCCGGCACGGGGTGACGACCCGGCAAATCGCGCTGGCGTGGTTGCTGCACCGTTCGCCGGTGATGCTGCCGATCCCCGGTACGACCCGCGTCGCGCACCTGAAGGACAACCTGGCCGCCGCGGACATCCGGCTGTCCGGTAAGGACCTCGCGGCGATCACCGGCCTCGCCGCGGAGGCGTGAGCCATGCGCCCCGCACACTGCCGAACCCGGTAGCCACAACGGGTTGCGGGATCGCACCGGAGGCAGACGCTCAACCTCAAGCCGGATCACGGAGAGCCGGGTCGTGGTGTCGATGGGGTGTCAACCTGCCTCTGAGCGGACCTGCCACTCGTCGGCGAGCGTTGCGTAGACGTACTCATCGGTCCACTCGCCCTTGACGAACTCGTTGCGGAAGAAGTGGGCCTCACGTCGCATTCCCAGACGTTCCACGATCTTCCGCGAACTGTGGTTGCGCGCGTTCAGCCGCGCGACGATGCGGTGGTAGCCGCGGTCGGCGAACCCGAACCGGATCAGTTCCCGGACGGCCTCGGTCGCAAACCCGTTGCCGTAGTGGTCGGGATGCAGCACGTAGCCGATCTCCGCGCTGTTGTGCTCGCCCGGCCACATGCCGACGTCGCCGATGAACCCACCGGTGTCCTTGCGGATCACGGCGAGCGAGTCGCCCGCACCGGTGACGGCCCGCTCCAGCCAGATCGCCGTCTCCTCACGACTGCGTGGCTCCCACCGCAGATAGGTCGTGGTGGACTCCAGGGACGTGTAGGCGGCGCACGCGTCCAGATCGTCGCGGGTGAGCGGGCGGAGAAGTAGCCGTTCGGTCTGCACACCTCAACTCTAAAGAGCCCGCAACCCGAATATCGGGCGAAAGCTTTCTCGAACTGGTGGAGCACCGGCGGAGGTCGCGCCTGTCAGCGGAAGAGGCGGAAGAACCCGCGCACCTGGTCGACGAGCGACTCCGGTTGTTCCAAGGCGGCGAAGTGGCCACCGCGCGGCATTTCCTCGAACCAGCGCAAGTCGGTGAACCGCAGCTCGGCTTCTCGTCGCGACGGGCGGGTGATGTCACGCGGATAGACCGACAGCCCGGACGGCGCGGTGACCTTGTCGCGGAAGTGGGCGAAGCTTTCCCAGTACAAGCGCGCCGAGGAGGTGGCTGAAGCGGTGAACCAGTAGACCGAGATTTCGTCGAGGATCTTCTGCCGGGACACGGCGATTTCGTGGTTGCCGTCGTGGTCGGTCCAGGCCCGGAACTTCTCGGCGATCCACGCGGCTTGGCCGGCGGGGGAGTCGGTGAGGCCGTAGCCGAGTGTCTGCGGCCGGGTCGCCTGGAGCGCCGAGTAGCCCCGGCCGCTGCGTTGGAACTCCTTCTCGGCTTCGAGGTTGGCCAGCTCCGAGGGGGTGGGGTCGTCGAAGGTGCCCGCGGCCACGGAGCCCAGGTTCAGGTGCACGGCGGCGACGCGTTCGGGCGCGACTTCGCCGAGCTTGCCGGACACGGCCGAGCCCCAGTCGCCGCCTTGGGCGCCGTAGCGCTGGTAGCCCAGCGAGACCATCAAGGTGTCCCAGGCCCGCGCGATGCGGGTGACGCCCCAGCCGGTCGTCGACGGCTTGTCGCTCCAGCCGTAGCCGGGCAGGGAGGGAGCCACGACGTGGAAGGCGTCGGCGGGGTCGCCGCCGTGGGCGCGCGGGTCGGTCAGCGGGCCGAGGACGTCGAGGAATTCGAGCACCGAACCGGGCCAGCCGTGGGTGAGCACCAGCGGCAAAGCGTCCGGTTCCGGTGAGCGGACGTGCAGGAAGTGGATGCCGAGCCCGTCGATCGTGTCGCGGTACTGGGGGAAGGCGTTGACGCGCTCGGCGAACCCGAAGTCGTATTCTTCGGCCCAGCTGCGGCAGAGTTCCCGGGTGTAGGCGAGCGGGATGCCCTGGGACCAGTCGTCGACCGGTTCGGGCTCGGGCCAGCGCGTGCGGCGCAACCGGTCGCGCAGATCGGCGATTTCGGCGTCGGTGATGCCGACCTCGAACGGCTCGGCGGCCATCGCGGACTCCTCTTCGGTGACGGGTGGTCGGGTCAGGCGCCGGGGCGCCGGGTCAGGCTGAGGACGACTCCCACCAGAGGAAGGAGACCGAGCACCGCGAGGGCCACCGGCACCGGCACGGTGCCGGAGAGGCCGGCGACTGCGGCCGGACCGATCCCGCCACCCAAGGCGGTCATGAAGTTGAACAGGCCCTGCGCGCTGTCGCGCTCGCCCGCGGCGACCAGGTCCGGCGCAAGTCCCACCAGTACGGTCTGGGCGCCGGTGAACCCGCACACCGTCAGCGCCGCGCCGGCGACGACCGGAACCGGCCCGTCGGCGACGGCGACCACGAGCACGCCGGCGAGGGTGAGCGCGGCGAGCCCGGCCGCCGCCTG